>DATHKS010000478.1:0-12513 GCA_035488975.1 Chitinophagaceae bacterium
CGTTTCCCCTCGTAGCACCACGGGTCAAATGATCATTCTCATAGATCAGGGAGATGCTTCCGCCATCGAATTTCGGCTCCACGCAGTATTCTATCCGCGAAAGCCCTGTTGCCTCCCTCGCCTTCCGGTCGAAATCAATAAGATCATCTGCGTTATAGGAATTATCGAGCGAGAGCATCGGCACGAGGTGTTGCGCGGCGGGAAAATCCTTCGTAAGACCCTTGGCTACGCGTTGCGTGGGTGAATCCGGTGTAATGGAACCGGGCGAATCAGCCTCCAGCCTTTCGAGCTCCTTATAAAGCTGGTCGTATTCCGCATCGGCGATCAACGGATCATTGAGGATATAATACCGGTGTTCGTGAAAACGAAGCACATCCCGGAGATTTTCCGTCTCGGCAGCGACTATCTTATGGCCGGCGCTCTTCTTTACGAAAGCGACGGTTTGTTTTTGAAGTTGTTGCGTGGCTTCTTTGGTGTACATCTTTTGAGAATTTGGCAATTAGCCAATTAATTAAAATTCAAAAGTAAAAATTCAAAAGTCAAAAGGGTGTCCTATTGCGGAAATTTCCTTGTGTTCCTTTGTGCCTTCGTGTCTCCGTGGTTCCTGTATTAAATCTCGAAGACACAAAGGAACACAAAGATTTCGCATAACACGCCCAATTGGCACATTTGCACATTGCCAAATTATCAAATTGCTTAGATAAATTCGATAATTTGGCACCCTGAAAGCGATAATATTCAACCAACCTGTCATGCAGAAACCAGAGAACCTGAAAACCGCGGAGTTAGAAAAGATCAGTCACCTGGACTACTTCAATATTGCCATCTCCGTCGATTGTGTCATTCTCTGCTATGATAACAAGGAATTGAAGGTGCTGCTCATCAAATCGGATCTCGAAGAATTCCATGGACTCGATTCCCTGCTTGGAGACCTGGTGCGTCCCGACGAGGACCTTGACACCGCCTCCTACCGGATATTGCGTGAGCGTACGGGCATGGAAGATGTGTACCTCGAGCAGGTGCATACCTTCGGTGGTCTCGACCGCCACCCATCGGGAAGGGTCATCACCACGGCTTATTATTCCCTCATCGATGTGAAGCATCAGAAGTTGAAGCTTACCAATAACGATCTTCACTGGCATGCCGTCAAAAATATCGAACGCCTCGCCTTCGATCACAAGGCCATTCTCGAAACCTGCCTCGAAAGGCTCCATGAGCGCGTGATGGAAAACCCCATTGTCTTCAATCTATTGCCGGAGAAATTTTCGCTGCGCGAATTGCAGGAACTATATGAAGCCATCTTATCGGTGGACCTCGACCGGCGAAACTTCCGGAAGAAGATCGCCATTAAGGATTGGCTTATCGACCTGAATGAAATGGAGGAGGATGTCCCGCATCGACCCGGTAAATTATATAAACTGAAACCGGAGTTCAGGAGAAAGACGGCGAGAAGGAAAGCGCCGGTCTGGTGAAGAGAAATTCAAAATTAAAAAGTCAAAATTCAAAAAAGCACTCCTTGCTTTGAAGACTTACATTGTTTTCGGCGATGCTATTTGCTATAAAGGACGCTCGGAAATTTGGATGAACGGGAAGCTTCTCCGACTTCGGTGAAAGGGGCTCTTTCCGAGACCTTTTCTTTCCAGTTTTTCGTTATAAAAAAGCGCAACAGACCAAAATAAATCCTATTAAATAGATCGACTTTTAATAACCTGATTTTCAGTAAATTACGGAATCAAGTGCTTTCTCTATCCCCTTTGGGTCGAGCGATTCGGGGCACAGGATATTTCAACGGTATGCAGCGAATCGACGATGAAAATGGCCTAAGCGATGATAGATGACTCAGGATGAATGATAAAAGGCAAAAGTTTTTTTTGTTAAACAATTAATAAAAATTACTTTGTGTTGCGAATACACGAATTACTCGGGTATCCGATATTCTGTTAATGCTCAAAATACGAATGCTTATGTCACTGAAACGATTGCTTAAAGTAATCCTCATGCCTGTGGGTCTACTGCTGACTCTACACGCGTTCTCCCAAGATCGAATTGTAACCGGAAAGGTTACCGATTCTAAAGATGGTTCTCCAGTGGTTGGCGCAACCGTTCAACCGAAAGGTTCGACAACCGGAACTTCCACAAATGCACAAGGTTCATTCAGTCTTACGGTACCATCGGGTGTCAATACCCTGAGTGTATCGTCTGCCGAGTTTACGCCAATGGATGTCGATATCACTGGTAAGTCCAGTGTTGAGATTTCCCTTGTAGCTACAGCCGGTGGTCTGAGTGAAGTAGTGGTTGTAGGTTATGGTACGGTACGGAAAAGAGATCTGACTGGTTCAGTCGGTTCCGTGCAGGCCAAAGACTTCAACCGCGGCCAGATCAACAACCCCTCTCAATTGTTACAAGGAAAGGTCCCCGGTCTGCAGATCACTAATAGTAGTGGTCAACCCGGCGGTATCACCATTGTAAAGATTCGGGGAAACAACTCCATCCGTGCAGGAAACAATCCCCTGTATGTGGTTGATGGTGTTCCACTCGATGGACGTTCTCCACGGCCGAGTTTTAGTTCAGCTAGCGTAGGAACGACACCCGGTGGCGATCCTCTTACTTTCATTAACCCTTCGGAAATTGCCTCAATCGATGTATTGAAAGATGCATCGGCCTCTGCAATTTACGGTTCCCGTGGTGCAAACGGCGTCGTTCTCATTACTACTAAGAAAGGAGTAACAGGCCCCGCTAAAATTGAAGTAGGCGCTTCTGCTGGTTTTAGTGATATCATGAGGAATGTAGACGTATTGGATCCGGCAGGCTATAGGGCTGCACTCGCGCAATATGGCGCCCCTAAATCCGATTCGGGTTCCAATGTAGATGCATTCAAAGAAATCATCCGGTCTTCCTTTACACAAAATTATTCCCTGGCTATGAGTGGCGGCTCCGCGAATGGTAAATACCGCGCTTCGTTTTTTGCCAGCGACCAGGATGGCATGATATTGAAAAGCAATCTTAAAAAATATGTCGCCAATTTCAATGGCCAGTATCGTTTCCTCGATAATAAACTGAGCATTGACTTCAACGCTACTGCCGCAAACATAAATGAACACATTGCTCCTATCTCACAGGATGCAGGTAGTAATGGTAACCTGATCTCTCTTGGATTGATCTGGAACCCGACACTTACGCTTAAGAGAGCAAACGGGCTGTATAACCAAACAAACCCGAGCGGACAGGTAAATCCATTAGCTTATTCCGATGCGTATAACGACGTGGCTTCAGCAACAACCATTCTTGCTAACATCAATGCAGCGTACAAGATCACTCCCTGGTTGGAATACCGCCTGTTGTATGGTTTGAATTATGGTGTTGGAAACCGGAAGACAGAGGTGCAAGGCTGGATCAAGGGTACAGGTGGTAACGCCCCCGATAAAGGCGAGGCTGCAGTAGGAACCAATATCCTGAATACTACTACAATTACTCACACCCTGACCTTCAATAAGGCCATCAATAAAGATCTTAACCTGACAGCGCTGGCAGGATATGAATATTGGACAACCAGCTACAGCGGCAATGGATCGTATGTATATGACTTTGACTATAACAAAGACCAGACAAAGCTGATCAACATTCACTATTATGATAACATGCAGGATGGCAAGCAAGCTAACTTAAACACGTTTGCCTTCAAGGAACCAAAGGTCGAGATCCAGAGTTATTTTGCCCGTGCTATTCTTAATTTCAAGGATAAATATTTGTTGACTGCCACCTTCAGAGGCGACGGATCCAACAAGTTTGGTAAGAATAACAAGTATGCTTACTTCCCTTCGGTAGCGGCTGCCTGGAATATTACCAACGAAGACTTCATGAAGGATGTCACCCTGTTTAATTCTCTGAAACTCCGGGCAGGTTACGGTGAAACCGGTAACCAGGAATTTGCTGCTGATGCTGCATCGGATGTTTACCGTTACAACAGCAATGGTAACTCACCGCCTGCACACTTCGGTAATGACGATTTGAAATGGGAAACTGTGAAATCAGTTGATATCGGCATCGATTTCGCCCTGTTGAAGGGAAGAATATATGGTTCAATCGACTACTTCAGCAAGAAGACGACTAACCTTATATTTGAAAAGCCTGTTTCGCAACCCAGTCCTTCTGCAACCCAGTTTTATAACCTGCCTGACGCAGACCTCACAAACAAGGGCGTTGAAGTTGGCGTAGGTGCGGACATCGTGGTTGGTCCTAAATTTAACTGGAGTGTGAATGCTAACGTAACGTTTGTAAAGAACGAGTTTCACTTTCCTTCTGCCGGAGAAGGCCCTCTTGTATTTACGGGAGCCTTGCATGGTCAGGGTAGTAGCGGTGGCTTTGCTGAAGCTCTTGCAAACAATCAACCCATCGATGTATACTACCTGAAACGCTTCAGCGGTTTTGATAAAGATGGTATCGGTATCTATTCCGTGGTTCCAGAATATGTTGGTGACCCTAACCCAAGTGCCTTCATGGGCTTTTCAACTACCGTAAGCTATGATAAGTTGAGCCTTAACCTCGGCGCACATGGTTCTTTTGGTAACAAGCTTTTCAATAACACGGCCATGACGGTATTGAACATTTCCAATATCAATGGTGGTAGGAATATTGCCTCAGGTCTTGTAAAAGGCTCCGAAAGCACTGCAAATCCTATTACTCCATCTACCCGCTTTCTTGAGAGTGGAAGCTTCGTGAAGCTTGGTAACGCAACCGTACGATACGCGTTCGGTGATGTTGGTCACGTTGTAAAGGGCCTTAGTGTTTATGTTAGTGGAAACAACTTGTTTGTTATTTCCAAGTACAAAGGATTCGATCCTGAAGTGAACGTGGATAAAGCTTTGAATGGTATACCTTCCATAGGTATCGATTACATTGGCTATCCAACACAAAGGACCTTCTTATTTGGTGTTAATTTCTCTTTATAAATTCTGATACTTAAAAGCAACATATGAAAGCATATAAATTTATTTCAGGTTTACTTTTGGTTGGAGCCTTCGGGTGTACCAAACTGGACCAGAAATTAAGGGATAGCTTCACGGCTAACCCCAGCTCAGGAACGGTTGATGTAAACCTGCTATTGAATGCTGCATACAACAGTATGGGCGGCTTAATTCACCCGCAGGATCAATTGTTCTCTTTACAGGAAACTGTGACAGACGAAGCACTGATACCTACCCGCGGTGGTGACTGGGATGATAATGGTGTATGGCGCGTGTTGCACGAACACACCTGGACCAATATCCATACCCAGATGAAATCTGTCTTTAACGGACTCGGAGGCCTGGAGAGCTCAGCTATTACAGTGCTGGCGTTCAATCCGAGCCCTGTGCAGCAAGCCGAAGCTTTACTGTTACGTTCTTACGCTCAATTCTACCTGCTTGACATGTATGGGCAGGTTCCTTATCGTAATGTACAAGATTATAATGCTATTACCGCTGCACCGGTATTGTCGCCAAAGGATGCGGTCGACACGCTGGTAGCCACGTTAACCAAGATCATACCTATACTTCCTGCATCTAACAGGCCTTACAGGGCCAGTCCGGATGCAGCGCGGTTTTTGTTGATGAAGGTGTTGTTGAATAAAGGAGCATTCCTTAATCGCAAGACGCCCACTTTCGACAATGCAGACATGCAGCAGGTAATCACGCTCGGTAATCAGATCATTACTGGTGGATTGTATACACTGACTCCAAATTACTTTGATAATTTCGGACCTAATAATGCCACTACGGCAAAAGAAGGCATATTCGTTTGGAACAATACCGGTGCTTCTGCCGCTAACGGCATCAACAGCCAGGGTGTAAATTCACGCTGGATGATGACGCTTCACTATAACTCGTGGGATCAGAAAGCGGGTAGTGCGGGTTGGAACGGCTTTAGCACTGTTGCCGATTTCTACAATACTTTCCAGGCTGGTGATAAGCGCCTCGGTGGCGTGGCATATGCAGGCGTAACTGATAAGTCAGGTTTGAAGCCAGGTTTCGTTGTTGGTCCGCAAATCGATGAGAACGGCGCGCCGATCAAAGACCGCCAGGGTAATCCTCTTTCTTTTACCGCTGACGTAAAAAATATCGAGATCGATAAGAATAGGTTGGAAGTTGCCGGTATCCGCGTTATTAAGTATCCTCCTGATTACAACGCGTATGATGGTGGTAACCAAAAGAACCAATTGCAGATATTCCGTTACGCAGATGTGCTGCTGATGGTTGCCGAAGCCAACCTGAGACTCAGTGCTCCTAATGCTCCCGCTGCACTTGCTCTCGTGAATCAATTGAGGGTTACGAGAGGCGCCGCTCCATTTGCTGCGATCACGCTGGTGAATCCTGCGAATGTTGCTGATCCAAGCACTCTTCTGGCAGAAAGAGGTCGTGAAATGTATTGGGAAAGCTGGAGAAGAAATGATCTTATCAGGTTCGGCGTATTCCTGCAAAAGTGGGCGCTGAAAGAGGCTGATGCAGATCCCGAAAGGAATTTGTTATTCCCTATTTCTCCCGATCAGATTCTGGCTAATCCAAACCTGCATCAGAATCCCGGTTACTAAGCGAGCTTAAATATTTATAATAACAGAAAGGTCATTGATTTATTAATGACCTTTCTGCTTTAGTTTTAATGCCTGAATTTTCCCGGATGCGAATTTGTCATGTTAGATGGTTGGTCGGTGTTTTCATTATCCTTTTGAGTTCCTGCAAGAGAGACGAGCCTAAGACCATATTCGAGTCCGTCACCGATTCGGGCATCACCTTCAATAATAAGGTAGAAGACGGTAAACTGGACAATAGCTTCCTCTTCCGGAACTTCTACAACGGCGGTGGCGTCGCCATCGGTGATATCAACAACGACGGACTACCCGATATCTTCTTCACCTCCAATACCGGCAAGAACGAATTATACCTCAATAAAGGCGGGCTTAAGTTCGAGAATATTTCTATCAAAGCAGGCATCATTCCTGATGACAAATGGTACACCGGCGCCGTCTTCGCCGACATTAACCACGACGGCTGGCTCGACCTGTACGTCTGCAGCTCCGGTAATATGAGCAATGGCAACCGGAAGAACAAGCTCTATATAAATAATCACAACCAGACATTCACCGAGGCGGCGGATCAATACGGCCTCGGCATCAAGGCCTATACCACGCAGGTCTCCTTCTTCGACTACGACATGGATGGCGACCTCGACTGCTTCATGATCAACAATAGCCCCATCCCCGTCAACCAGCTAAGCTATTCCAACCGGCGCGACCTCCCCGAGAAGGATTGGCCCGTAGGCCCCTTCCTCAAAGGTGGCGGCGATCACTTGTACAGGAACGATGACGGACACTTCAAGGAAGTGACCTACGACGCGGGCATGGGCATCCACGGCGGACTCATCAGCCTCGGCCTCGGGGTCTCCGTAGGAGATATCAATGGAGACGGTTATCCCGATGTCTATATTTCCAATGATTCCTACGAACGCGATTACCTGTACATAAATCAGAAGAATGGCACGTTCAGGGATGAGTTCGAGAAATGCATCCAGCATACGAGTATGTCCTCCATGGGCGCCGATCTAGCCGATATCAATAATGACGGTTACCCCGACATATTCACCACCGATATGCTTCCCGATGATGACTACCGGCTGAAGACAACCGGCTCCTTCGACAATATCGACCTGTACCGGACGAAGGAAAAGGCGGGACTCTACCGCCAATACGTAAAGAATTGTCTGCAGCTCAATAACCGCAACGGCGAATTCTACGAGATCGCCAACTACAGCGGCATCTCCGCAAGCGATTGGAGCTGGGGCGCACTTATGTTCGACGCGGATAACGATGGATACAATGATATCTATGTCTGCAACGGCGTGAACAGGGATGTGATCGATCTCGATTTCATGGAGTACTTCGCGAATGACGTGATGCAGAAGATGGTAATGGAAGGAAACAAGGAAAGCATCGACGAGGTGCTGAAGAATATCCCGCGGAATCCCCTTATCAATAAAATGTTTCGCAACAAGGGCAACCTCCAGTTCGAGGATATGGGCAAGGCCTGGGGAATTTCACAGCCCTCCTTTTCCAATGGCGCTGCCTATGCGGACCTCGACAACGATGGCGACCTGGACCTTGTGGTGAACAACGAGAATGCGACTGCATTCCTCTATAAGAACAATTCGCGCGAGCTCAACAAGAATAATTACATCGGCATTACCCTCAAAGGCAATGGCCTGAACACCTTCGCCATCGGGAGCAAGATCCGCGTCTTCGCGAACGGCGAGATCCTGTCCCGGGAAGTGGTTCCCAGCAGGGGATTTCAATCCTCCATGGATTATAAACAGATCATCGGTACCGGGAGCCTCAAAAAGGTAGACTCCATGATCATCACCTGGCCGGACAGGTCCGAATCGAAGTTTCTTCAACCGGCGCTCAACGAGGTCCACATAATACAGCAACCGGCTACGGCCTCTCCAGCACCCGATACAGTGCTCACTTCCTCCGTTACTCCTGTGCTGACACAGGTACCGGGAATTTTCGATAAGCACCAGGAGGACGATTACATTGATTTCTATTATGAAAGGAATATCCCCGAAATGCTTTCGCGCGAAGGGCCGAAGGCCACCACGGGCGATGTAGATGGTAATGGCACCATCGATATCTATATAGGTGGAACGCCAGGCCACCCGGGCCAGATATACCTGCAGGATGCTTCGGGTAAATTTGCAAAGAAGACGGAGCCGGCCTTTCAACACTTCGGTGAATTTGAAGATGAGGCGGTGCTTCTTTTTGATGCGGACCAGGACGGCGACCTCGACCTTTTTGTCGGTCCCGGCGGTAACAACAATCCCTCCTTCAGCACGATGATGCTGCCGAGGTTCTTTAAGAATGACGGCAAGGGGAATTTCACCTCGGACCCTACGGTTTTCCAAACGAAGGAAGGCGTGAATACCGGCGTCGTGATACCCTATGACTTCAATCATGATGGATATATCGACCTGTTTGTCGGTGGCCGGAGCCTGCCCCGCGAATATGGAGTATCACCGTCCAGCTTCCTCTATGTGAATGATGGCCACGGTCACTTCTCCGATATCGCCAAAACAAAGAATCCGGATATTGCAAACATCGGCATGGTCACCGGTGCGATATGGGCCGATATTGCCGGCGATAAGGACAAGGAACTCGTGATAGTTGGAGAATGGATGTGCCCGAGAATATTTTCCTTTAAGAAAGATAGGTTCGAAGAGATAAAGACCAACCTCAGTAATCTCTATGGCTGGTGGCAGACGGTGGCTGCGGCGGATGTAAATGGGGATGGCAAGGAAGACCTGTTGCTTGGAAATATCGGCGAGAATTTCTACCTGCATCCCGATGAGAAGAACCCCGTAAAGCTTTGGATAAATGACTTCGACCAGAACAATGCGCCCGATATTGTGATGTCCAGTACCGTGAATGGAAGGGACATGCCCGTCTTCCTCAAGAAGGATATGCAGGATCAACTACCATTGTTGAAGAAGAAGAATCTCCGCAATGCAGAGTATGCGAAGAAGTCCATCGAGGAGCTCTTCCTGGAGAAAGACCTCACGACCGCTGTTCAGAAGAAATTCAACTATACAAAATCCTGCATGGCTATCAATAAAGGCGACGGGCAATTCTCGGTCGAGGCCTTCGATCCGATGGTGCAGCTCTCTTCGGTGAATGCCATCAATTACACCGATGTGAATGGAGATGGTTTGCCGGACCTGGTGCTTGGAGGGAATAATTTCTGTTTCATCCCGCAATTCGGGCGGTTGGATGCCAGCCTGGGTCATGTATTGCTGAACGAAGGAAAGGGCAGGTTCAAATGGTTGTACCCCGATCAGTCGGGTTTAAATATCAAAGGACAGGTCCGTGATATTACCGTGGTACCATCGGGAAGCCGGAAGCTGTTGTTGTTTCTGGTGAACGATGAATACCCACAACTGTTCGAAATGAAGACGATCGTGAGATGAGGCGCCGATCGTGAATCGTGAATCGTCAATCGTGAATTGAAGCTCAAAACGATATGAAAATACTAATCGTAACGCAACTTCAATTCACGATTGACGACTCACGATTGACGACTGATGATTGATGGCTAATAAATAATTTGCACTGTGAATTGGAATAAATCGCTTTGGACTAATATTGTAAGCATCATCCTGCTCGGCTGTATCATTTCCGGTTGTAAGTCCGGAATGAAAGGCCCTGTATTGTTCAAGGTGCTCGACAGCAAAAGGACGGGACTCAACTTCAGCAACGATCTTTCCTATAACCAGCAGTTCAATCTTTTCAAATACATCTATTTCTACAACGGTAGCGGCATCGGCGCCGGCGATTTTAATAATGATGGAAAGATCGACCTGTTCTTCGGCTCCAATCAGCACGACAATAAATTGTACCTGAATACCGGCGACCTTAAATTCAGGGATGTAACGAAAGATGCACATATTCCCGAAGATGGCGGATGGACGACCGGCGTGTCGGTAGTAGACATCAATAACGATGGATTATTGGACATCTATGTCAGCAGGGTAGGACACTATGAGACGCTGAAGAGTAAGAACCAGCTACTGATCTGTGGAGGCATCGACAAGAACGGCGTGCCTTTCTATACCGATAAGGCGCCGGAATATGGACTGGATTTTTCCGGCTTCAGTACGCAAGCCGTTTTCTTCGACTACGATCTCGACGGCGACCTCGATATGTTCCTGCTCAATCATTCCGTGCACGAGAACGGCACCTTTCGCCCACGCAAGGAATTTATCGGCACCTACCATCCTCTTTCCGGCGACCGGTTCTATCGTAATGATGCAGGCAAGTTCACAGACGTAACAAAGGAGACTCAAATCAATAGCAGCGCAATTGGCTATGGACTCGGTGTTGCCGTGGCTGATATCAATCTCGATGGTTACCCGGATATGTATATCGGGAATGATTTCCACGAGAATGATTATCTCTACATCAACCAAAAGGATGGAACGTTTAAGGAAAGCGGCGAGCAGGAGCTGATGCACACGAGCCAGTTCTCCATGGGAGTCGACGTAGCCGATGTGAACAACGACGCCTACCCGGAGATCATTTCAACGGATATGCTTCCTTCCGATCCCTATATCCTCAAGCGGTCGTTAGGGGAAGATACCTGGGATATCTTCAATTACAAGATAAGCGTGGGATACTCCCACCAGTACACACGGAATAATTTCCAGGCCAACAGGAAGAACGGAATGTTCAGCGAGATGGGATTGTATAGCGGAATAGCGGCGACCGACTGGTCATGGGCGCCCCTCTGGATGGACTTCGACAACGATGGCCTGAAGGACCTCTTCATCTCCAATGGCATCCCGAAGCGGATGAACGATATCGATTATATCAACTTCGTCACGAATGGCGATATACAACAGAAGATAAGGGAGAATAATATGGCGGGGAAGGACATTGACCTCATCAATAAATTTCCCGAGATAAAACTCCCCGATAAGTTTTACCGCAACAACGGCGCCTATTCCTTTACCGATGAGGCCGATGAAATAGAGGGCAGCGTTCCCACTTTCTCCAATGGCTCGGTATATGCCGATCTCGACAATGACGGCGATCTTGATATAGTCGTAAATAATATCGACGCGCCGGCGCTGGTATATGAGAACAGGACCAACCAACCCACACGACGCGCCTCCCTCGAGATAAAGCTGAAGGGATCCACAGGCAACCGGAATGCCATCGGTGCAAGGGTCATCCTTTTTTCCGGTGAACAGGTGAGGACGTATGAGAAGTACCCGGCGAAGGGATTCATGTCGAGTATGGAAGTGCCACTGCTGATCGGCCTCGATAAGACCAGGGTCGACTCGCTGTTGCTCGTGTGGCCCGATAATACCTACCAGCATCTGACGGTGGACACTACGAAGTTTTCCATGACGGTGACATACCAGGCGGGACTGCCTTCCTTCAACTTCGGCATCATCAGGGACAGGGAGCTGCCGACCACACGAAAGATGGTGGACGTTACAACCGAAGCCGGCATCGACTATGTTCATAAGGAAAATCATTTTGCGGAATTCGACCGCGAGCCATTGTTGCCGCACATGCTATCGTCAGAGGGTCCGGCGCTTGCTGTTGCGGATGTCAACCACGATGGCCTCGATGATATATTCTTCGGCTCCTCCAGGGATGGAAAGGATGCGATATTCCTTCAGCAAGCATCGGGAAAATTTATAAGAAGCCTGCAGCCTCAACTGGATAAGGATAGCGCGTTCGAAGACGTGGCTGCGGCATGGACGGATGTGAACAACGATGGCAACCTCGACCTCGTGGTTGCCTGCGGTGGAAACGAGTTCTACGGTAACGATGCAAATAATTCCCCGCGGGTATATCTGAATGACGGCAAGGGCAATTTCACCAGGCTCGACAATGCATTTACCAATCTCTTTCTTACGGCATCCTGTGTCGTTTCCTGCGATTTCAATGGGGATGGATACACGGATCTCTTCATAGGCGGAAGG
>DATHKS010000479.1:0-2910 GCA_035488975.1 Chitinophagaceae bacterium
CACGGCGAGATAACCAGGGTAGCTAATGATAGTTTCTTTGTACATCGAATGGCGATCCACCGCACGCTGATGGGAAGCGATACAGTTCATTACGGGATCATTCCCGTTGCCTTCGGCGATGTTCGCGCTATGCCGCGGAAAAAGGCCATGTTCTATTTCGAAGGCGATAACGTCCGACTGATCTATGGAAAACAGTCCTGGGTGTATGTAAAGAATGGATTGATATTCCAGATGGCTGGAGGTTGATTCGTGTTACTCAATATAACGAACAGCCTCATAAAGAACGACCCTCCCTTCGGGCGGAAGAATATTCCCAGCCTTATCATCGGCGCCGCCGTCTTCTCCTTCGGTCAATTCCTTCATTCCCGGTATAAGCCCACGCTCAGGATGGGAACACGGTATCATTTTAAATACATATCGCTTTCAGCAAGAACGTGAATCGTGAATCGTCAATCGTGAATACCACACCCTGTAATGAGGAAATTCGAATCGAGCAGGGTTCTGTTCCAATCGATTCGAATATTCCTATAGCGGAGGGTTGTATTCACGATTGACGATTGACGATTCACGTTGGCGATTCACGATCGTAGTCATTCCGCCCTCAAACTCTTCACCGCATTGGCCAGGGCCGCCCGGATCGCCTGGAAACTCACGGTTATCACTGCAATACACAATGCCAATAGACCCGCCACCAAAAACACCCATGCCCCGATAGGTGCCTTGTAAGCGAAGTCATCCAGCCAACGGTTCATTGTCCACCACGCAATGGGAAAGGCAATGACCGATGCGATCAGGACAAGTTTTATGAATTCCTTCGAGAGAATGCCGACGATACTATGAACGGATGCGCCCAATACTTTGCGGATACCGATCTCCTTTGTCCGTTGCGCCGCAGTAAATGTGGCCAGGCCAAATAATCCCAGGCAGGCGATCAGCACAGCGAGAATGGTAAACACGAGTGCGATCTGCCCCTGCTTCTCCTCTGCGGAATATTGTTTAGCGAAGTTCTTATCCAGGAAATGATATTCGATAGGGCTCTTGCTATCGAACTGGCGGTAAACCTTGTCCAGGAAGGCGATAGCCTCAGTCGTCTTTCCCCTGGCGATCCTCACATACAGGTTATCCTTTGAGGGATCCGATGGTGGCATGATCATCACCAGCGGTTCCACCTTATGCTGTAAAGAATAGGTATGGAAATCGTTTATAACACCCACAACCGTGCGTTGTCCCTTCGTTCCCTTGTCGTCGATATTGAATTGGAGATGTTTCCCTATCGCATTGGTCCAGCCCAGTTCTTTCGCCAGGGTCTCATTGATGATGGCCGAACCATATTGATCGGTCGGCATCTCTTCGGAGAAATTCCTTCCCTGCATCAGCCTGATCTCCATCGTATGAAGGAAGTCGGCATCAACCATAAGTTCCTGCGTCATCTTCGTTGCCCCCGAGAAGCTGCCATCCTTATTCTCGAAGCTGTATCCATTTCCCCCAAGATCATTATTGCCTATCGGGTTTCCCGCACCCGCAACTCCCTGTATCAATGGACTCCTCAGAAGCTGGGCCTTCAATGCCGGCAATTGTGCGCGGATACTTCGGTCTTCGATATGGAAGGTAAGCACCTGTTCCTTGTTGAATCCAAGATCCTTGTGCTCCGCGAACCGCAGTTGCCGGTAGATGATGATCGAGCCGCTGATCATGACTATCGTGACCACGAATTGAAAAATGACCAATGACTTGCGGAATAAGATGCTGACGCCAAGATTTCCCAGTTGACCCTTCAACGAGGGAATGGTCTTCAGCCTGGCCAGAAAGAGGGAGGGATACAGGCCGCTGAGTATGCCGGTGATCACGGAGAAGCCGATGAACAATAAAAGGATATTCACCTTCCCGAACCGCCAGATGTAAAGATCCTTGCCGGTGAGTGAATTGAAGAACGGCAGGCTGAACTGCACGAGACATACGGCAACAAGACCCGCAATGAAGGTGACAAGAACGGATTCGGAGATGAACATGCCCGCGAGTTTCCATTGCCCCGATCCGATGGTCTTGCGAATACCGATTTCCTTCACCCTCGCCGATGCGCGTGCCGTGGCAAGATTCATATAGTTGATCATGGCAATGATGAGGATCAGGGCCGCAATCACAATGAATATATATACTCTCGACATACTTCCATTGGGACTCATTTCGAAATCAAGATTGGAATGCAGGTGTATGCTGGTGAGTGGCTGCAATTCCAGGTGATAATTTTTCACGCCCATTTCCTTTTGAATAGTCCTTGCGGCGAATTGCGGCAGTTTGCTCTCCAGTTTCCTATAGTCGCTTCCTTGTTTAAGCAGAAGATAGGTGTAGATATGAAAATTCTGCCAGCCCTCCGTATAATCGGCAGGAAGGGCACGCACCCCACTGAAACGAAAATGCGAGTTCTCCGGCAGATCCTTTATCACACCCGTAACCACGCTGCCGTCGTTGTCGCCGAAGAAAATGGTTTGCCCGGTCGCCTTATCTGCACTTCCGAATATCCGCGCGGCGAGGCTCTCGGTGATCACGATGGAATTTGGTTTTGACAATGCCGTCGCCGCATCGCCGTCCAGGAAATCATAGGTGAATACATTGAATAGCGTCTTGTCGGCGAAGATGATATCGTTAGCCTTGATCTTTTTTTCATTGAAGCCAATGTCTCCGCCACCTTCGAGATCGATGCGGACGGTCTGTTCTATTTCGGGGTAGGCTGCCTGCAGGGCCGGCGCAAATGGAGCGGAGGTTGGCGCAAGCCGGAGATTATTATTGTCCCAGCTCGCATACTGCACCACGCGGAAGATGCGACCGGCATTCTTATTATGACGGTCATAACCGAGCTCATCCTTTATATAGAGTGCTATCAGCCAAAATGCAGCCAGCCCGAGTGCCAGG
>DATHKS010000480.1:0-2957 GCA_035488975.1 Chitinophagaceae bacterium
CATGTGGCTGCGCGATAGTACTGCGCAGGTCTGGCCCTATCTCACCCTATCGAAGAATGACAAGCCGCTGCAGCAATTGATTGCGGGGGTCATAAACAGGCAGGTACAGAATATCCTGCTCGATCCCTATGCTAATGCATTCTATAAGGATAAAACGAAAGAGGGCGAATGGAAGAAGGATCACACGGATATGAAGCCCGGCCTGCATGAACGCAAATGGGAGATCGACAGCCTGTGTTATCCCATTCGGCTGGCACATGGATACTGGAAGACCACAGGAGATACAAGCATCTTCGATGCTCAATGGAAAGAGGCGGCGCATAGTATTCTCAAGACATTCAAAGAGCAACAACGGAAGAAGGACAAGGGACCCTATAAGTTTGAGCGTACTACTTCCTGGGCTACGGATGGTGTGCCGCTTGGAGGCTATGGCTATCCGGTGAAACCTGTGGGACTCATCTGTTCGATGTTTCGTCCCAGCGACGATGCTACGATCTTCCCGTTCCTCATTCCCAGTAACTACTTCGCCGTCGCCAGTCTCCAGCAAATGGCGATCATTGCAAACAGCGTTTATAAGGATGCGGCGCTGGCGAATGAGAGCACACAATTGGCAAATGAGGTGAGCCAGGCGCTCAGGCAATATGCCGCCATCGACCATAAAACTTTGGGAAGGATACTGGCGTATGAAGTAAATGGCTTCGGAAGCTACAACCTGATGGATGATGCGAATGTGCCGAGTCTTCTTTCCCTGCCCTATTTGAATGCGATGAAGAACGACGATCCGCTTTACCTGAACACACGGAAATTAATATTGAGCGATCAGAATCCCTTTTTCTTCAAGGGCAAGGCCGGGGAGGGTGTCGGCGGACCACATGCGGGTACAGACATGATCTGGCCGTTGAGTATCGTGATGCGGGGGCTTACTTCGAAGAGCGATACCGAGATCAGGCATTGCATCGCGATGCTGAAGGCCACACATGGCGGAACGGGTTTCATGCATGAATCGTTTCATAAGGATGATGCGAAGAATTTTACGAGGAAATGGTTTGCGTGGGCGAATACGATTTTTGGGGAATTGATTTGGGAAAGCTATCAGAAGGGCAATTTGACAATTTGACAATTTGATAATTTGGTAATGATCCTTATTACATTAGTTACTACTTATCGAAGCACGCCGTAATTATCAAATTATCAAATTGCCAAATTATCAAATTTATTAAATTAATCAGTTTTCTTAAACCTAATACAATGGCAACAAAAATTTTCGTCAATTTTCCCGTAAAGGACCTGAAAAAAACGATCAGCTTCTTTACTCAACTGGGCTACACCTTCAATGCGCAATTTACCGATGAGAATGCTACCTGCATGATCATCTCGGAGGATATCTATGCCATGCTGTTGGTTGAAAAATTCTGGCACACGTTTACGGATAAGACTATCTGCGATCCGGCCACAACCAAAGAAGTGATGATCGCCCTGACTACGGATAGCAGGAAGCAGGTAGACGAATTTGTCGACAAGGCCATCAAGGCCGGAGCAACAGAGCCCAAGCCTGCCCAGGATCATGGCTTCATGTATTCCCGCAACTTCGAGGATCTCGATGGACATTCGTGGTCGATCTTGTTCATGGAACCGAGTTTTATTCAGCCTGCCTAAGGAGTTGGAATAAGGAATAGGGGATTAGGAATTAGGCTTCATCAGTAAATACAATATTGACTCGAGGCTATCTTATTTCCTTGTGTTCTTCGTGCCTCCTTTGTGTACTTAGTGGTAAAAAATAAACCACAAGGAACACGAAGGAGGCACGAAGAACACAAGGCTTCCTAATAGCACGCCCCATTGTCAAATTACCAAATTATCAAATTGCCAAATTCACCTATTCAAATAATAGAACGAACCTGCATCCACCACCACCCTATCCTCATCCTTCTTCTTTCTTCTCTCGAATGAGATTCTCACCATTGCCGTTCTTCTCGGCGTTGCCCTATCGATTGAAAAATGAGTATGAAAGACATACCACATCTGCTGCAGGCTATCCGTGAACACATCTCCATGCCCCGTGCCGTTCTCTCCTATCGTCTCCTTATCCATGATCGGGTTTCCCCTGAATTTTACCCATGGCCCCAGGGGACTGGTACTGGTTGCATAACCCACCGCATAGTTGGGATTCCGAAAGTCGTTGGCCGAATAGAGCAGGTAATAAAGGCCCTTGTGCCTGATAACGGTAGGTCCTTCCGTAACCGGCCAGGGACTATAGGCCGTATTCTCCCAGCCCGTATCTCCTTCGATGCAGAGACGAAGTGTCGATGGTTTGATGGAAGCAAGGTCGTCGTCCATTTCCGCAACGAATATCTTGTTGCCCTCTCCCAGGCGAACATGGAACAGGTAGATCTTTCCATCCTCATCTATAAAGACATAAGGGTCGATTTGTTTGACGGGCGCATCGAGCGCCTTTAGCACCGGTTGCTTGAAAGGGCCGAGCGGGCTATCTCCTTCTGCTATCGCGATATGTTCATTCGCGGTATAGGCCATATAGAATTTCCCGTTATGCGAAAACACCTGCGGAGCCCAGAAGCCCGCGTCGCCAAAGGAGTCTCCTTTTCTCAACGCGTAGCCATCGTTCTTCGTGGAGAGGCTCCAGGAATGCAAGTCTTTCGATAAATAGACCAGGAAGCCATCTCCTGTCTTTCGCTCTACAGTGCCATAGAGGTAGTATATACCCTGGTGAAAAAAAATAGTCGGATCTGCCAAATAGATCGACGAATCTTTGCTCAGGGTATCCACGCCGATGGGTTGACGACTATCCTTCGCATTGGAAGAATGCGCGACGATTAGAAAGAATATGATAAGAAGGTATTTCATTTCCTATAATGCGAATTAGTCAATGTGCAAATTAGCCAATGTGCAAATGTGCAAATTACGGCGTGCTACGATTTGAAATGACTTTACGAATGAGG
>DATHKS010000481.1:0-5599 GCA_035488975.1 Chitinophagaceae bacterium
AGCGGGGTCTGGCGTAGCCGACCCCGATGGGTTAGAATGTTCTCACAGAAGCAAATTGAAAGCTGTCGCCATTCACGACCGTGCCCGCCGCAGCCTTAGCGTAGGAGGGTTGACGACTCACGATTCACGTTCTCGTACCGCTTATCTTTGCGCAAATTCGCCACATGATCTCCAAGAAGCCTTCCGAAAGTCTCACGATAATGACCGAACTCGTCCTTCCCAATGACACGAATGTGTTTGGCAATCTTATGGGAGGCCGTCTCATGTACTGGATGGACATCGCCGCGGCGCTTTCCTCTCAAAAACATTGCAATGCTCCGGTAGTTACCGCTTCGGTAGATAATATTTCATTCGAGAATCCCATTAAACTGGGAAATGTCGTTCATATCGAGGCCAAGGTCACCCGCGCATTCAATACCTCCATGGAGGTACACATGAAGGTATGGGGCGAAGACCTGAAGAAGCAGCACAGGTATAAAAGCAACGAGGCCTACTATACATTCGTTTCGCTGGATGATGAAAATCGTCCGCAACCCGTGCCGTCACTCGAACCGGAAACGGAAGACGAGAAAAGACTCTTCGAGGGGGCCCTTCGCCGCAGGCAGATCCGCCTCATACTCGGCGGCAAGATGAAGCCTGATGATGCAAAGGAACTGAAGGCATTGTTTAAGAACGACTAGATAATTAAGTAACCGCCCCTCTGCCTTGCTCGCATCGCCTGCGCGCTGCTTCAGCGAGCAAGGCCAAAGCCGGCGCAGGCAGGTTTGACAATTTGGTCATTGAACGGGCCAATTCCCTATTTTCGCCACATGGACGACACGCAATTGGAAGGTACCATCACCTTTGTTCAACATGAGAAGAAGTTCGTCAGCATCGAATATCTGCATAACGGGAAGCTGAAGAATATCAATGGCAGCATCAAAGATGCGGCGCAACAAAAATTGATTGATGAAAAGCTGATAAAGAAATTTCATCACTTCCGTGAGGGCGATGAGGTGACCTTCGTGTTGACAAGGTCCATCCGCGGAGATAAGATGGTGGCTGACCGGATCCGTTTCCGTTTCAATAATTCACTGAGCAATCTTCTTCATAAGGCCAAGACGGGGAATCAATTCTCCGGGTATATCAAACAGGTGGACGACCAGTATTTCATCAAGGAGATAGATAGTTATCATTTCTTTCCCCTACGGCTCTCACCGTGGGAGCATCGCCCTACCGTCCAGGAGATGGAACAACTGGCGCTCTTTTCCCTGGAGAATTATACCAATCCCGATAAGGTAACCGCCCTCCTCGTTCATCGGCAATTCATTCCAGAATACAAAAAAGCAATGACCCTGCTCGACAAAAAACAGGTGATCGAGGCGCCTGTGCTAAAGGTAACGCCCCACGCTATCTATGTGGGCTTCCTGGGAAATAAGATCCAGGGTAAACTTTCCTTGCCGAAGGACAAGGACGCGCCGGTAGAAAAAGAAGGAGATAAGATCAGCATCATCATCAAATATATCAGCCCGGAGAGGATTGTGGTGGAACGGGTAAAACCAATTTGATAATTTGACAATTTGGTAATTTGATAATTGAGCGTGCTATGATCAGTAGGAGTTTTCCTGCTATAAGTCATTGTCAAATTACCAAATTATCAAATTGCCAAATTCATTCAGTCACTCTCTCCTTCACCACCACCAAATCCCCCACTTCCACCTGCATCGGTAGGAGCCCGATCTTCACCACGGCGCGTTTGCCTCTCAGTTCAATGACCTCTCCCACCTGGTGATTGCGTTTCATCTTCACCTTATCGCCCACCTTGATATCGCCGCCTATCTCCGCAAATTTCGAATCGATGTTCTTCTGCATTTTATTGGTCGCCTTCTGTTCATTCTTCTTGAACAACAACGCCTCCATTTCCTTTATTACTTTCTTCTTATCATCGGCCTTCCTCCATTCCACCGTCAATTGCTTCAATTTCCTCTCCATGTCCTTTAGATAGGCGATCCTTTCCTCGGAGATCCTGTTTTGTTCTTTCAATATCTCCACCTGTTGTTTGTGTTTCTCCTTGTCGAGCACCTGTTCCATTTCCTTCTTAAGCCTGTCGTTCTCCTTTAGCTTCTGCAACAGGTCGCGATCCTTCCGCTCCAGGTCCTGCAGGTCCTGTTCGGTCCGGTTAAGTAGCTTATCGAGCCTGAACTGATCATCATCCACCAGCGCCCTCGCACGCTGAATGAGGTCCTTATCGAGCCCGATCCGCTCCGCTATCGAAAAGGTGTATGAGCTACCGGGTTTACCAATTAGTAATTTGTATTGCGGCTGAAGATTCTTCTCATCGAAGGCCATGGCGCCATTCACGATGCCCGCGGTCTTTCCCGCCATTACCTTTAGATTGAGGTAGTGCGTGGTGACGATCCCAAACGCGTGCTTCTTTGCCAGCTCCTGCAGGATCACCTCCGCGAAGGCTCCGCCGAGGTTGGGATCGCTCCCGCTCCCGAGTTCATCGATGAAGAAGAGCGTCTTCCCATTTGCATTCTCCATGAAATATTTCATATGCAGCAGATGACTACTATACGTGCTGAGTTCGAATTCGATGCTTTGCGTGTCGCCGATATGGATCATCAGTTGTTTGAAAATACCGAACTGCGAGGAAGGATGCACCGGTACCAACAGGCCGCTCTGGACCATCAACTGCAATAACCCGATCGTCTTCATGGTGACCGTCTTGCCTCCCGCATTGGGTCCGCTGATCACCAGGATCCGCCTTGATTCATCCAGTGTAATATTGACGGGGATCGTCGGTTTCTTCGAGCGTTGATTGTAGAGGTACAATAAAGGATGACAGGCATTGACCAGGTGGATATGCGCCTTATCGGTGATGGCGGGAAACTCGCCGTTTATCTCCCGTGCAAGCTTCGCCTTCGCACGGATGAAATCATATTCCCCTACGAACGAATGATAAACTGCCAGCAGCGATGAATATTCCGAAAGCGAGGCCGTCAATTGGCGGAGAATACGATACACTTCCTTCCGTTCGTCATTCTCCAGTTCATACACCTGGTTATTCAACTCGATGGTTTCCTCCGGCTCTATGAATGCCGTCTTGCGGCTATCGCTTTCACCATGCAGAATTCCTTTCACCATTCGTTTCTGCTCCGCAAAGATGGCCACTACCTTCCGGCCGCTCATGAAGCTTTCCTCGATCTCCGCGAGATAGCCCTGTTTATTTAGTTTGGCTACCACCTTCTCGAAGGCCTTGCGTAGTTCATTTCTTTTCTTGTAAAGATTCATCCTGATATTCCGGAGATCCTCGGAGGCATTGTCCTTCACCTGCCCATCGGCATCGAGTACGTGATCGATGAGCACCATGATATTCTTCTCGTAGTATGAATCCTCTATTACCCTGACCAATGCATTGTACGCGGTGCGGCGTTCGGCATCGAACCAGCGGAAGATCTTTTCCATGCTCTCAGCAAGTTTCCGGAAGTTCATGATCTCTTCGCCATTCAATACGGCGCCCGGAATGGCAAGCAACTTCAGTTCGTGCGCAAGGTTCAGGATGTAATCATTCGGGAAATATATATTGTTCAGGAGCAACTGGTGGAATTCATGACTTTGGCGGAGATCACGTTCAATAAAATCCTTCCGGGTATGGATGCGGAGATCCAATGCCTTTTCGCGGGCATGCTCCGTCTGGCAATAGTTACCGAGCAAAGCCTTCACTTTGTCAAACTCCAACTGTAAATGAGCTGATTCGGGATAAAGTTTCATAACGCGCAAAGGTACGGCTATGTTGGAAATGGAGTTTAGATAGGAGTTGGAAATTAGGAACCTGCCTGCCGGCCTTGCTCGCCATAGCTGCGCGCAGGCGATGCAGGCAGGTTCCCAATTCCTTCTCTGATTCGCCATCATTACTGAAAAGAAAAACACCCCACATCTCGAAAGATGCAGGGTGCTTATATCGGTCATAGGACTATAATCAGGGTTTATCCCACCATACGCGTGTAACGAAGTTATCAGCGCCCTGGCGAGCCACGGCAGCATCATAATTCGTCTTGTTTACACCCGTTTCTCCCGAAGGATATTGCAGTCTGCGGGGGATCTTTCCGCCGGTATAGTTACCGGAATAGTTCACCGCCGTCAACACAGGATACCCGGACCTGCGCCAGTTGGAGAAGGACTCGCGTCCATCCAGCAACGATGCTATCCAGTATTGTGTATTGATCGCCTGTAATTTCTGATCAAGCGTGCCGGCATATGGGACCGCGTTCGCGAAAGCCTGGTTCGTACCATCATTGAACAACGATCCATCGATGCCATACAACTTGAGTTGGTTGATGGCGGAGAAGACAGCGTCGTGGAACAGGGTCGCAGGAGTTCCGCTTGCCCAGCCTCTCTCTGCAGCTTCCGCCTGGAGCAATAAGGTCTGTGCATGCGAGATCAGGATATTGTCGTCGGTAGCATCCACGAAGCCCTTGCGCAATTTCGAAAAGGTCTTCAGTTCACCTGAAGCCAGCAATGAGGGGTTCGTACCATTCGGCAGGCCTTTCTGTAAGCCGGGCGTGTCGGTCTCGGGATCGTCTGCTCCTACAGTTGGAACAACGAACAATATCTTCAACCTTGGATCCGCAGTGGAATTAAGCGCATCGTAGAACGTCTTCGAAAATTTGAAATTGTCGCCGCGCAGTTCTGTCCTTGCTCCTACATAGTAGCCCAGGATATGACTGTTCGGGTTATCGTACGTTCCGCTAAGATGCTTGATACGGAATGATTCGGTATAGGAGGAGATCAGTCCGCCTGTGACAGCCTTGGCAGCCCATGTCTTCGCCGTTGCAGGATCGACTTTCGATAGTCTCATGGCAAGGCGCAGCATCAGGGAATAGGTTGCCTTCTTCCATAAGGCAACATCGCCATTATACGTGGAGATATCGCCGGCGAAAGCCTTGCCTGCGCTGAATGCAGTTGCAGACTCGTCCAATTCCTTCAGGAGGTCGTTATAGATATCCTGCTGTTTGTCGTAAGCCGGTGTCAAAGCACCTTCAGTATAGCCTTTGGAGGCCTGGCTGTAGGGAATATCACCGTACAGGTCCGTGAGGCGCATGTAGGCGATCACCTTCAATACACGACCGGCGCTGTTGTAATTCACCTCGTCTGCATTTTCTGAGGTCTTGTTCACCAGGTTGGAAAGGCCCTTTATCGTAGTGGGATAATAGTCTGCCCATTGCGCGGAGGAATAGCCTTCATCATAGAAGTACTTATCGCCTTGCGGCCATCCCGTAGATGCGAATTGCTGAACGAACAGGGTGGTATAAATGAAATTGGAACGCCAGGTAGCATAGTCATAGCCGGAGACATCCAGCATTCCCTTCGTTAACAGGGCGCTTGCCGGAACGTCTGGCGCCGTCCTGGGGTCCGTATTGGTTTCATCGAAGTTCTTGGTACAGCCAATCACCAGCGATGAACCGAGCAGTATTGAAAAAAGATATTTACGCATAGTATTATTTTTTTTGAAAAACATAAAGCTGATTAATTAGAACTTCACATTCAGGTTAGCACCGAAAGAACGTACGGGTGGCGCTCCGAACCACTCGAGGCCTTGTGCAGCGCCGGAGTTGTA
>DATHKS010000482.1:0-8187 GCA_035488975.1 Chitinophagaceae bacterium
CGCAATTCATCAAGCAGGAGGACCCGCTTGCCTTCGTGAAGAACGAATACAATGGAGTGGTGATAGAAAGCGGATTTGCTGATAAGCAATTCTTCTATGGCAAGGGAGCGGGAAGTTTCCCCACGGCTTCGGCTGTGCTGAGCGATATCTCCGCGCTCCGTTATCAATACAAATACGAATACAAGAAATTATACCATCATGTTCCGCACGAACTGAGTACCGATGTTTTCCTCCGCGTGTATGTGAGCTTTGACGATCTCCGCTTCATTCCGCGTGAACGCTTCGAATGGCTGGAAGAATGGCACGCACAGGAGGAAAGAAAATATCTCGTCGGCGTCATTTCCTTTTCCGAATTGAAAGATCAGACCTGGTGGAAGGAAAATAATACCTCGCTTATTCTCACGGCAGAGCCGGTGATTGAAGATGTGGAGATACGTAAGCTGAAGAAGAAAAGTCTGGAGCTGGCGGGTATATTGTAGGGTGGCGTAGTTGAAATATTCAATACTCAATACTCAATACGCAATATTCAATGCTCAAGTATCGTGCTATGCGAAAAGACTGATTTATTGAGGCCGCTATTGACGATTGATGACTCACGATTCAGGATGATTGTATTCAATTGGGAAGTCCCTGCTGCAGGCTACTTGAGCATTGAATATTGCGTATTGTCTGAAAGACTCCGGACTCCTTCGGAGAATATTGAATATTTTATTCGGGCCTCCAACCCGCCCGGCTGTAGCACATTTTTCCTCGTATCTTTGTTCCAATGAAAGAGCTTTCGGTCATCATCACCGTAATGAACGAGGAGGACAATATCAGGCCGTTGCTGGAGGCAGTGAGGGCAGCGCTGGGCGGTATTGAATACGAGGTGATCCTGGTGGATGACGGATCTACCGATAAGACCATCCAACAGATATTACAGAATGCCGACGAACGCACGGTGTTGGTGGAACTGCGGAAGAACTATGGCCAGAGTACCGCCATGACCGCCGGTATCGATTACTCGAGGGGAAAGTTTGTTGCACTACTGGATGGCGATCTGCAGAATGATCCTACCGATATTCCGGCGATGCTGAAATTACTGAAGGATGAGGATTGGGATGTGGTGGCCGGCAATCGCAGGAACCGGAAAGACGGCATGTTCCTCCGGAAAATACCAAGCAATATTGCCAATGCGCTCATCCGCCGGATGACGGGAGTATACATCAAGGATTATGGATGCACGCTCAAGATCTTCAAACGCAAGATAGCCGAGGAATTGGGCCTTTATGGCGAACTGCATCGCTTCATTCCCGTACTGGCTAAGCTGCAGGGTGCGCGCATTACCCAGGTCGATGTCAAGCATCACCCGCGCCAGCACGGCAAGAGCAAGTATGGCATCAACCGGACCTTCAAGGTGATGTCCGATCTCATTCTCATGGTATTCTTCCGCAAGTATCTTCAAAAACCAATGCACCTCTTTGGCACATTAGGATTCGTAAGCTTCGGACTTGGTATGCTGATCAATCTTTATCTTTTGATCTGGAAACTGATGGGACATGATATCTGGAACCGCCCATTGCTCATCCTCGGTCTCATCCTCATCCTCGGCGGTATCCAGCTGATCACGATCGGCATCATCGCCGATATCAATATCCGCACCTACTTCGAATCGCAGAATAAGAAGACGTACAATGTGCGGCGGGTGTACCATGAAAAGAGAGAAGTGGATATTACAGTTTGATCGCGGGTGGCTTCGAAATTAAATATTCAATATTCTCCGAAGGAGTCCGGAGTCTTTCGGACAATACGCAATATTCAATGCTCAAGTGTCGTGATATTCGAAAGGACTAAGGTTAATGAGTCCTCACATTTAAGGAATTGGGAATTAGGAATAGGGAATTAGGCTTCAGCAGACGTAATCTATTGGTCAGTTATACTCCTCGAGTGAGGTTTTTGAATTTTTACTTTTGAATTTTGACTTGCTTAAGAAATAAGCAATCTGGAATAGGGAACCAGGCTTCAGCAGACGTAATCTATTGGCCAGTTATACTCCTCGAATGAGGTTTTTGAATTTTTACTTTTGAATTTTGACTTGCTTATCGATAGACATCTCACTACTTAAGACGACAATCTCCCCGCTATAAAATTCATCATCCTTTCCTTATAATTAGACCCGATCGGCAACAACACTTTTCCCATCTCGATCGAATTCCCGTAGACACTCTTTATATGTGAAAGAGCGACGATGTAAGACTTATGTACGCGGAGGAACTGGTCGGCCGGCAGCATATTCTCCATCTCACCCATTGTCTGGTGCGTCACAATGGTATGATCCCCGGTATAGATCTTCAGGTAGTCCTTCATCCCCTGTATATAAATGATGTCGGCGAAGCGCAGGCGGAAGAACTTGCTGCTCGACTTGATAAAGATATGATCGCGGGGAAATGATCTCAGCTCCTGCACCGATGGCTGGAAGATCTTTCCATCCATGATCTTCTCGATCGTTTTGGAGAAACGCTCATAGGAGATCGGCTTGAGCAGGTAATCGATCACGTTGAATTCATAACTCTCCACTGCATATTGCGGGAACGCGGTGGTAAAGACCACTAACGGCGGATTGACAAGAGAACGAAGAAAATTCAGGCCCGTCATGCCAGGCAATTGTATATCCAGGAAAATGAGATCCACCTCTTCCCGCTCCAATGCCGCCCTCGCCTCCAGTGCATTGCGATAGGTGCCGGTGAGCTTGAATCGCTCCGTCTTCTCAAGATGACTCTTTATCACATCCTGGGCAAGACTTTCATCCTCTATGATCATGCATTTTATCAGACAGCGAGATTTTTCAGTATTAATGAGACCGTGAAAGTATTGTGGCTTAAAATTACATCAAGTTTATGAGCATCCGGATAGAGGCGTTCGAGTCTTTCCTGTGCATTCTTCAGCCGAAGCTTGCTTTCCTTCCTCTCCTTTTTCTGCGTTTGAATGATATCCAATGCATAGGAGTCCGGGTAGAGTAGTTCCAATACGTTCTTGCTGTTCTCCAGCCCCTTGCCGCGGATCTTCTTCGCCTGGGTCTGAAGTTCCAGGCTGGTATTATTGATCACATTCAGGGTGATCTGGTCGCCGCTTACCTTGAGTGTAATATAGATGAACGGCTTGTCAAAGGAAGTGTCGATGGCATGCTTGAAGCCATTCTCGATAAAGGAAATGAAAAGACAGGGTTCGATCCATACCCCATCCGTATTTCCCTCCACGGTAAATTGTATATCGGCATCATAGCGCAGCCTCTCTATCTCTATATAATTCCGGATAAATTCTACTTCCTTATCGAGCGGGATCCGGTCCTCGTTACATTCATAGATAAGAAACCGCATGATATCGGAGAGCCTGATCACCACCTCAGGCGTTTTATCGGTCTTGCTCAGGCTTAGGGAATAGATGCTATTGAGCGTATTGAAAAGAAAATGAGGGTTAAGCTGCGTCCTGAAATACCGTAGTTTATAATACAGGTTCTCCTCCTGAAGCGTGCCGATGGTATCTCCCTCGTCCAGCTTCAGCCGCAGATAGGCGATGGATATGCCGAGACATGAATTGATGACGATCCAGCTAGTCTCGCGTAGAAGAGTGTAGGTAGAATACCTGAAGTAGCCATGTCCTCCCTCCTGGAAGTAGGAGTATGCTACCTTATACAGGAGAAACAGCAGAACATGAAATATCAGCAGAAAGAGAACGGACCATAAGCCATAAAAAAGATACTTCCTCGCGAAGAGATAGCGGGAGACGATGATCCTTGAATAAAGAATATAGAACGGCAGGAGAATAAGGCTTACCCCGAGGAGCACGATCCATACCCTCTTCTGCACGGGAAAGATGCCGAGACCATTCACTATGGGGTTGAGAAGGACGAAGAGTGTCCAGCAGAATAGTTCGACCTTATAGGTTCCCCGGATTCGCCGGTCGTTATCAAATTCCATGGCAGTAGGTTTTATGGATGCTCAATGGATGGTCACTGCTGTAAATCTAGGGATCAATAGCGCAATGGGAAGAACCTTTTCGACCAACTGGCCCGAATATTCGATGTAATTTGGATGAGCTGCCAGAACCACCAAGGCACAAAGACACGAAGGGGCACGAAGGAAAACAATTAGACAATTTGATAATTTGGCAACCTGCCTGCGCCGAGGCTTCGGCAGGCAGGTGTGCCAATGGATCGTGCTATGAGAAGCCCCTTGTGTTCCTCGTGCATTCCTTGTGTTCCCCGTGGTTAACAGAAGCCCCATCCATGAAAGTCCCGGCCCCGAGCCGCATATTCCTGCACCGACCATTTTACGATAGCTGGAAACGTTTTTTTATTATATTTACCCACACCAGTTTTAACCAGGACAGCTGCTTTGCACAGCTTCTGCAATCATAGGCTCATGCATTACCACCCGTTACTTGTTTCCTGTCTGCTGCTCGCATCGATCCGAAGTACCGCACAAAAAGATGTCCTCTCCCAGAAACTTACCATACAACAAGACAGCGTTGCGGTTCCATATTATCCCTCCAGCGATGAATCATTGCCGGTATACAACGGGCGCTTCTTCTATGGTTATTCCTCCATCAGCCAGGGCATCGCTTTTTACGGTGGCAATCAATGGCAGAGCGGCGCCATCCTCTATGATGGCGTATGGTATCATAGCATTCCTATTCGCTACGACGAGATCACCGACCGGGTAGTAGCGAGAACACCAAAATCGGTGACCATTACCTTACTGCCAGAACACATTCAGCAGTTCCAGATAGGGGAAGCCACGTTTGTAAGATTGCTTCCGGATGAACATCGTGTCCTGCGCGAAGGATTCTACCGCGTTGTCTCCGAGGGCAGCGTCACACTGCTGGAACGGTATGTGAGTCGTTTGAATGAGGTCATCAATGACATCGACATAGCCAGGAACATCGAAACCTCCACCTATTTCTATGCCTTAAAGGACGGCCGCTATTATGAGCTGAAGCGTCCAAAGACATTGCTTGTTCTGCTTAAGAATAAACGCAAACAGATCGCTCAATACTTGAAGGAGCAAAAGGTAAAACCCAGGAAGAACCCGGAAAAGGCCTTTACCCTTATGGCTTCATTCTATAACCAATCACAGCCCTGATATGAGACAGCCGGCGATCATGTATTGTTTCCTTCTCTTGTTCGCCATTGGCGGAGTCTCCGCACAAGGGAAGAAAGAAATAGCCGTCAGTGGAGAATTCAACAATATTTTATTGAGCGATCTCTTCCAGCAACTGGAGACCCTGTGTTCCTGTTCCTTTTACTATGAGCAATCGCAGGTAGATTCGCTCCGGACTTCGCTGGTGGTTCAGCGGGCGCCCTTGCACGAGGCGTTGGAGAAAGCGCTGAAGAACACCGGCCTCTTTTTTTCGATCGATGCTCGGAATAATATCTATATCACGAAGGGAATCGCCATCAACACAACCTTGCCCACCGGTTTCTTCGAAAAGAAAAAGGATGCTGCTCCTCCGGTCGCCTCCAATGACAGCCTCGTCGATTATGAAGCAGCCAGGAAGAAAGCAACCAGGATCGTTTCCGAAAGCAAGCTTTATGAAATTGGTGCGAAAACGAATGAGTCGAAGGGAAATGCCATCATCACCGGCTATCTGCGCAACGTCAGAACGGGAGAACCCCTGATCAATGCATCTGTATTCGAGAGCAGCCAGTTTTCCACTGTTACCGACGGCTACGGTTACTATTCCCTCACGCTGCCCGCCGGTAAGCATGTATTGAATATCGTCGCGCTCGGGATGAGGGACACGCATCTTCAGCTGGCAGTATATGGAAGCGGGAAAATGGATATGGATATAGCAGAACAGGTAACTACACTGAAGGAGGTCATCGTTTCCTCTAAAAAAACGCTGAATATAAGCCGCGTTCAAATGGGCGTCGAACGACTCAGCATCGAGAATATAAAGAACATCCCCTCCGTATTCGGTGAGGCGGATGTATTGCGCGTGGTGACCAGTCTGCCCGGGGTGAAGACGGTTGGTGAGGCCAGTACAGGATTCAATGTACGGGGAGGGTCAACGGATCAGAACCTCATCCTCTTCAATGATGCCACGATCTACAATCCTTCGCATTTCTTCGGGATGTTCTCCGCCTTCAACCCGGATGTAATAAAGGATATCGAACTATACAAGAGCAGTGTTCCCGCACGTTTTGGCGGCCGCCTCGCATCTGTACTGGACATTTCGAGCAGGGAAGGAAATAAGAAAACGATCACGGGTTCGGCAGGTATCGGCGTGATCACAAGCCGCGTAGAATTGGAAGGGCCGATCGTGAAGGACAAGACCTCGTTCATCCTCGGTGGCCGCACCACCTATGCTAATTGGCTGCTGGGTCTCCTGCCTAAGGAATATAAGAATAGCAAGGCTTCGTTCCAGGATGTAAGCCTGGGCATCAGCCACCGTATAGACAGCACGAGCAATATCTACTTCTCCGGGTATTTCAGTACCGACAGGTTCTCATTGAACAGCGATACGAGCTATGGCTATACCAATGGTAACTTCAATGTGAAATGGAAGAAGAGTTTCACTAACCGGCTGACCGCATCATTCATCGCGGGTTTCGATCAATATAAATACAAGGTCTTCAGCGAATCCAATGAGGTAAACGCGTTCACGCTTAAATTCGACATACAACAATTATTCGCCAAGGCGGATTTCATTTATTACCTGAGTCAAAAGCATGGTTTCGATTTCGGACTGAGCACGCTCCGTTACAGGTTGACGCCGGGTTCCTATGAGCCGCTAGGCGCTAAATCCATCGTAGTGCCCGACTTTGTAGAACGCGAGCAGGCATTGGAAAGCGCCGGTTATTTTACCTACCGGTACAACCCGAACAATCAACTGTCGATCAGTACGGGCATTCGCTACTCCCTGTACAATTACCTGGGGCCGAAAGAGGTGAGCTACTATGCGCCGGGGCTGCCGGTCGAGTCGAGCAATGTGACGGCTGTGAAAACATTTGGCAAGGGAAAGTCGATCCAGAACTATTCCGGGCCCGAGTTCCGCTTTTCCATACGGTATGCCATCAGCAACGACTTCTCCATAAAAGCGGGGTACAATAGCCAACGCCAGTACATTCACATGCTCTCGAATACCACGTCTATAGCACCAACCGATATATGGAAGCTAAGCGATCCGAATATAAAACCACAGCAGGGTGACCAGCTCTCACTGGGATTGTATAAGAATTTCAAATCAAATACCATCGAGACATCGGTGGAGGTCTACTACAAGCATATTCGCGATTACCTGGACTATAAACCGGGCGCCACGCTTCTCCTGAATCATAATATAGAAACGGATGTCGTCAATACAAAAGGAAAAGCCTATGGCCTGGAGTTTCTCATCAAGAAACCCGGTGGCAAGCTCAATGGCTGGATCAGCTATACCTATTCCCGCATATTGCTGCGTACAAATGGCGATGATCCCAACCTGCTCGTCAATCAGGGCAGCTTCTATCCCGCCAGCTACGACAAACCAAACGATGTGACGCTAACGGGCAACTTTCGAGTAAATCACCGCTTCAGCATCTCGGTCAATTCAACCTATAGCACCGGGCGGCCGATCACCGTTCCCGTCGGCAGGTATTACTATGCCGGTTCGCAACGTGTCTTGTATTCTGAGAGGAATTCATATCGCATCCCGGATTATTACCGCACCGATTTCTCCCTCAACATCGATGGGAATCATAAGGTACATCAGAAGACGCATAACTCATGGACCATCGGCGTCTACAACCTGCTGGGCAGGAAGAATCCGTATTCGGTGTACTTCATCTCGGAGAATGGGCTGGTCAATGGATACAAACTATCCATCTTCGGCTCGGCTATTCCTTTTATCAACTTTAATATCCGCTTTTGATATGAGATCGATAAAAAAATTTTATGCCTTCCTGTTGCTCCTGATCCTTTTCAGTTGCAAGGAGAAGTTTGAGCCGAATCTTAAATCCATCTCGGAGACCTACCTGGTAGTAGATGGCGTCCTGAATGCCGGTACCGGCAGCACTTCTATCCGGCTGACGCGCTCCTTCAAGCTCGATAAGAAGGCCGAGCTCATGGGTGAACTCAATGCGAAGGTGACAGTGGAGGGGAAGGATAATTCAATACACCAGCTCACGAGCGGAGGAAGCGGGTATTATACTTCTGCGGGACTGAATCT
>DATHKS010000483.1:0-8764 GCA_035488975.1 Chitinophagaceae bacterium
TTGGTGAAGAGCAGATACAGGTAACGGATACAAAGAAGGAGAACGATCTCATCGTGCATTATACGGATACGCTCCCCTCCGATATCTCGCTGCATGTTATTGCAAGTGTCGATGCCGGGTCACGGTTAAAGATCACTTATAATCATACGGCAACGCATTTATTGCACGCGGCGCTGAGACGGGTACTGGGTACGCATGTGTCACAAAAGGGATCACTGGTCTCTGCGGAGGTGTTGCGCTTCGACTTCTCGCATTTCTCCAAAATGACCGACGAGGAAATAAAGAAAGTGGAATCGCTCGTAAACGAAGAGATCAGGGAAAACATTCCCGTTGTCATCAGGGAGTTGCCGAAGGAAGAGGCATTGAAGCTTGGGGCCATGGCATTGTTTGGTGAGAAATATGGCGACAAGGTGCGCGTGGTCATCGTTGATCCTGCGTATTCAATAGAATTATGCGGAGGCACGCACGTGGGTCACACGGGAATGATAGGAACGTTCGCCATCACATCGGAGGCGGCAGTAGCGGCCGGCGTACGGCGCATAGAGGCGCTGACGGGAGAAAAGGCGCTCGATTACTTCAATGAAAAACTAACACAGTACAAGAGTATCGGCACGCTGCTCAAGTCGAAAGATCCCCTGAAGAACATAGAGAAGCTGATGGAAGACAAGGCTGCACTCGAGAAAAGAATAGAAAGTCTTGAAGCGCGGAGGCTGGTGGCCATCCGCAATGAATTGTTACAAAAGGATGAGATCATCAACCAGGTAAACTTCATCGGGGATATCGTGGAGGTCAGTTCAGGGGATGCTCTCCGGAAACTTTGCCTCGATCTGAAGAATCACCTGCGCGACTTCGTGGTAGTGCTTTGTGCCAATATCGACGGTAAGCCATTCGTGGCTGTTAGCCTTGCAGAAAATGTAGCGGCTGCAAAAGGCCTGGACGCCGTTGCGATCATAAAGGAAAAAGTGGCTCCCCTGATAAAAGGCGGAGGTGGTGGTCAAAGGACATTGGCGACGGCGGGAGGGCAGGATGCGGGTAGTCTCGTGCAGGTGATAGAGGCGGTAAAGGGACTTCTCTAGCTTCGTTAATAGATCATCTTTTTCTTCTTTCTTCCTTCTTTTTTGGGATCCGTGATTCTCCGGCCTTCGATGTAGATGCTGACAGCATAGATAATGACAACTGTACATAGAATGATACAGCTAATGGAAAGAATCTTCATCATAAGGTTTTGTGGTCGTTTAGTGGCGATGTCAAAAATGCTGATTTATTTGCAGATTTCCATGTAATCTCAATAAGGAAAACCCTTAGTAGAAATACGTAAAAACTGATGCGCTGGTGGTGAGGCCGTTAACTCAGGCATGTGGAAGAATAAGACTGGGCAAGGGTTTCCGCCTCAAAACAGCTGGGCACCCTGCTCGGGGAAATTTACATCGGCAATTTTATTTTTTTACACATCTTGCGCCGCCCGTTTCGCTGCCGGAATCCACTCATAAGCCTTCACAACCCTTGATACAGAAATACTATTTAACATTTCCGAAAGATTTCGTATTCCGGAAAATGTCTTTATATTTGAACTACGAAAGTCGACGTAGATAATTATAAAATTTAAAAAGTATGAAACAGGTCATTAAAAAAACTCTCCTCTCCTTTCTCCTTGCCTCGCTGATTGCGCCCGCAACATTGCTGGCACAGAAGGAGGAAAAGGTCAAGGATGCCAAGGATAAAGGCGAAACCGAACAGATCATCATTACCCGTAAAGGAAATAAGGATGAAAAAGTGACCGTGGAGGTCAATGGTGATAAGGTTTTAATAAATGGAAAGGAAATAGATAAGGATGGCGATATCACTGTGCGCCGTCACAAGATCAAGGATGCAGGGGCGTATACTCTCAAATATGACAACAACTACTCAGTACAAGGGTTCAATGGTCTCAATGCCTTGACAACAATGGATGAGAATCGCGCAATGCTTGGCGTAACCACGGAGAAATCGGATGATGGCGCCGATGTGCAGAGCGTCACCAAGGAGAGTGGAGCAGAGAAGGCTGGACTGAAAGAAGGTGATATCATCACAAAGATCGACGACAAGAAGATCGAAGATCCCGACGATCTTTCTGCTGCTATAAAAGGCCATAAGCCAGGCGATAAAGTCAACGTGACCTATCTCCGCGATAAGAAGGAGGCAAAGGTATCTGCCGAACTCGGTAAATGGCAGGGTATGAGTTCATTTTCCTTTTCACCGAATCAGAACTTCAACATGCAGATGGACGACATGAGTCTTTCGCAGATAATGCCAAAGGTCAGGGGCAGGGTGATGTCCACTCCCCGTGCCGGATATAACTATAGCTGGTCAACCGGCGGCCCTAAGCTGGGTGTATCCGTACAGGATACTGAAGATGGCAAGGGTGTAGAGGTATTGGATGTGGATGAGGATGGAAATGCGGCAAAGGCGGGTATCAAGGAAGATGACGTGATCACCGACGTGAATGGAACGGCCGTAAACAGCGCCGATGAAATGGCAAAAGTAATGAGGGACAATAAGGACAAGACATCGGTGAAAGTGAAGCTCCTGCGGAAGGGGAAGACGGAGAATGTGGAAGTAAAGATCCCTAAGAAGCTGAAAACAGCAGATCTTTAATACATATACATCAGGTAGCAAGCCCCATCTCAAAAGGACGGGGTTTGCTTTTTTTATAACAATACTGCCGGGTAAAATGGGTTACTTTTGCAAATTCTTACCCGATGCTCAACCAGGAAAAATATGAAATAGTCATAGGGCTGGAAGTACACGCCCAACTGCTCACTCAAAGCAAGTTATTTTGCGGCGACAGTATCGCCTATGGCGCTTCGCCAAACACCCATATCAGCCCGATAACACTGGCCCATCCGGGCACATTGCCAAAAATGAACAGGAAGGCGATCGAGTATGCCATCCGAATGGGCCTGGCCTGTCACTGTGAAATAGAGCGGGATAATTATTTCGCCCGTAAGAATTACTTCTACCCCGATCTTCCGAAAGGATACCAGATATCGCAGCATACGACTCCCATTTGCAAGGGAGGATATATTAATATAAAGACGGGGGGCGTGGACAGGCACATCCGGCTGAACCGTATCCACCTGGAAGAGGATGCAGGTAAAAGCATCCACGACGCAGAGGACGGAGACACCTGCCTCGACTTCAACAGGGCGGGAACTCCGCTGATAGAGATCGTAAGCGAGCCGGACATAAGGAGCGCCGAAGAGACTTATGCCTACCTGACCGAACTGCGCAAGCTGGTAAGATACCTCGAGGTCTGCGATGGGAATATGGAAGAGGGAAGTCTTCGGTGCGATGTCAACATATCGGTCCGCCTCAAGGGTGATCCGCATTTAGGAACCCGCGTAGAAGTAAAGAATCTCAATTCCATCCGGAATGCAAAGAAGGCAGTGGAATATGAATCCCAGCGCCTGATAGCAATGGTAGAAAGAGGCGAGACGATCGTGCAACAGACAAGAAGCTTCGAGGCGGATAAAGGCACGACGTTTTCCATCAGGGATAAGGAGGACGCCGATGATTACCGTTATTTCCCCGATCCCGACCTCACTCCTTTCAAACTCGAGGAAGAATTCATCGATTCCATCCGCCGGGCACTACCCGCCTTGCAGGAGGAAAGAATGAAAAAATATATGGGAGAATGGCAGCTTTCGTCCTATGACGCCCAGGTGCTGACAGAAGATAAGGAGATCGCCGATTACTTCGAATCGATCATGCTTCATACCACAAACTATAAGGCCGCCGCCAATTGGATGCAGGGACCGGTGAAATCATGGATGAATGAGAAGGACCAGGGCATCGACTCATTTCCCATTCTTCCCGTACAACTCGCAGGCATTATTGCACTGGTGGATGAAGGAAAAATAAGTTTCTCCGTAGCATCCACGCGGCTTTTTTATTATATGCTCGGTCATCCTGCCGAGGATCCTTCCACGGTGGCGGAGACGCAAAACCTGCTTCAGCAGTCGGATGCGGGTGAACTGGAACCCATCATCGACGAGGTGCTGGTAAAATTCGCCGACAAGGTAAAGGAATACCGGAAGGGAAAGAAGGGAGTGCTGTCGTTGTTTGTCGGAGAGGTAATGAAGAGATCAAAGGGCAAGGCCGATCCCAAGGTCACTAACGAGATCCTATTGGAAAAATTAAAAGCTTAAGCTATACTTGAGCGTTCAAAAAAGATAAATATGCGCAGACTGATCATTATTTGTGCCATTGCCGGCGGCCTTGTCGCCTGTAAGGAAAAAACTACCAAGGGCAATTTTACCGTCAATGGCACGATCCGTAATAGCAGTGCGAAGTTGGTGTATCTCGAGAAGATTCCCGCTTCCACCATGCAGCCCCAGATCTCGGACTCTGTATCGATCGGCAAGGATGGGAGCTTCTCATTGAGTGCCGATGCGAATGAATCGGTGGTCTTCAATATCCGCCTGGATAAGAGCACCTACCCCGTTGCATCCGTTATCAACGACGCAAAAACGGTGAAGCTGGATATTCTACTAAGCAAGGACAATAATCAGTTTGCCGAGAAATACGATGTAGAGGGCTCGCCGGCGAGCCAGCAAATGAAAGACTTCATGCTGGCATTCAACAATGACCTGCAGAAGATCTTCATTCTCGCGAACCAGGTCGATAGCCTTAAGAAGGCCGGCTCCACGGATAGCCTCCTCTTCCCGTTGCAGGCGGAGCAGCAGTCTTTGGCAGACAACATAAAACACTATTCGCTGCAGTCATTCAATAAGGCACAGGATGCCGCGCTGATATTATTCGAATTGGGTTACTACCAGTCCACTGCCAATGGAGCAGGTTTTGGTTTGCAACCTTTGGATGATGACCAGGTAGAGCTTATCATTAATAAGAGCACGAAGAAGTTTCCGGGGCACCAGGCGCTTGCTGCGATAAAGGCCACGCTCGATCAGCAGAAACAAACCGCACAGGCCGCAAGCTGGATAGGAAAGGAGGCTCCCGATTTCTCATTGCCAGATGTAAATGGAAAGGAGATAAAGCTGAGCTCCTTCAGGGGTAAATATGTGCTGGTTGATTTTTGGGCCAGCTGGTGCGGTCCGTGCCGTGGAGAGAATCCGAATGTTGTGAAGGTGTACAATCAATTCAAGAATAAGAATTTTACAGTATTAGGCGTGTCGCTCGACAAGGATGGAGAGAAGGACCAATGGGTGAAGGCAATCATTGAGGATAAGTTGGCCTGGACTCAGGTAAGCGACCTCAGGTATTGGCAGAGCCAGGTGGTGGCATTATATCATTTGGAGGGTATTCCCTTCAATGTATTGGTTGATCCGCAGGGAAAGGTGATCGGGGAAGGATTGCGGGGAGAAGAGCTTTTTCAAACCCTGCAAGAACTTCTTTAGGAGCGTTGCTTCATTCAAGAATTTAGGGCCTGAAATATTTGGGGTAGGACTTGTTTCACCTATATTCTCCGCCAGTGAACTTACATGTGATAAATACCGTAGGGTAATGTCTTAAAAAGAAAAGAGGCTGTATCTGAAATTGATACAGCCTCTTTCTTATTATTCATTTGATCATCGAGCCATATTAACCGTATAAAGATCCGTAGTAAAGTAACCTAGCCCGGCTACGCCTAACTGGAACTTCAGGGTAAACGTTTCCTTGCAGGCGGAAAAGGTTCCGGTTTCTCCCGGAAAAGCCCTTACAGCAACCTGCAAACCGGCATATGCGGAGTTGATAGTTCCTGCGTCGGCGATACCGCTGGTTTGAGGCACAACAGTCACGGTCCGATGAGCTGGGTCTGTCCAATCCACATTGAAGGTAATCGGCTTCCAACCGAAATCAAATATGTTGCTTACTTTGATTGTGGCGGTAGTTGGTGTAAGGAGAGTAAAGGAAGATATGCCTGTTTCATAAGGACCATAGCCATTAGCACCAAAGGTCTCAGTTGTCCCTGAATAGCTGCCGGCTGCCAGCAGATTGAAATCTACATCGCCTTCGAAACAAGGTCCCCTCATATTCAATTTCACCGTATCCTGAAAACCCGCTGGAGCAATGCCACCCGGAGCCACGGCGAATACAAGAATGTCTTTTCTTCCATTTAGGTAAGGGGCGAGTATGCCTTGCACTTCAATATTTGCAGTGGCCTGGCCGGCGGGGATCGTAACCACGCCTGGCTTTCCATTTACTGTGTAGTTTGTGCCGGCTAATGCCCCTGTGGGAGACGTAATGGAATAACTGATCGACCTGTCGGAACTGGAGACATCGGTGGTACCCACGACGACATTGTAAGTGGGAACGGGATCTACCAGGATGTCATAAGATTGTGTGGCACTACCTACGAAGTGTGCCTGTGCAGGCGGTATGGTAATACCAGTTTTTTTGCAATTGAGCGCGACCAGCGCCAGGAGAGCAAAGCCCAGAAGCGATATGCGGTTAATTATTTTCATGCTGATTGTTTTTATTTGGTATATGAGGGAATGGAAATGCATTCATATTCCATTCTCTGGTCGTTTAATATCCGGGGTTTTGAACCATGTTAGGGTTACCGGAAAATTCTGTTGCCGGGATCGGAAGGGCAAACAGGTTACTGTTCGCTGCCAGGTTCTGCCAACTGGTGCTTCTCGAGTCGGACAGGTTGCGATCTATCGACAGGTTCCTTCTCTTCAGATCAAAAAAGCGGAAGCCTTCAAAGCATAATTCCTTGTAACGCTCCGTCAATATCTGGCTGATGGCGATATCCTTTGAGGCGAAAGCAACATCGGTATAGCCGGTGATGCGAGCCGCCCTTAAGGCATTGATATTCGTAGCTGCATTACCCAACTGCTCTTTCTCTGCGTAGGCTTCAGCACGGATAAGATACATTTCCGCGAGGCGGATCATTTTCAGATCGTTGATCCTCGGGCCGCGCGCGGAGCCGGGATATTTCTTGACGAAGGATGTATCATCACCCGGAATGCCGGTGAAATAAGTAGTATAGCGGATATCATTTGCCTTATCGAACAGATTCTTCAATTTATCGGCGGGTTCGAAGAAGATATCACCGTTCGTATCCCTCCATAAGCCTACCGGCGATGTGCTGTTACGGTATTTAAGGATCGTTTCGGATTCATTATCATCAGTCCAGTAAGCGGGGAAATCTGCCTTGCTAAGCGTTTTACCGGAGAGCGTAACAGCATCATTGGAATAAGTGATCGCCTTGTCCCAATCCTTTTTCAGCAGGGCAGCCCTTGCCTGGTAGGCGGCAATCGCGGCCTGGCTGAGGCGTAGCGGGTCCGTCGGTGCATTGGGTATAAGCGGTTCGCCACGACCGGTAGCAAGATCGGCTTCTATCTGTGTCATGATCTCCCCGACAGTATTCCTGGCAGGCTTCTGTAGTAGTTCCGACTTCAATACCAGGGGAACGGCTAATGCATTCGCATCATATCCCTGTGGCATGAAATTGATCAGCAGCTCATAGTAGGCAATGCCCCTCAACGCGATCATTTCGGATTGAATCCTTTTCTTGGTGTTCTCTTCTGCCGGCGTTGCGGCAACGATGCCGGGTGCTGCATCGAGGACACGATGGATCTGATCGATCATGGAATATTGCTGTCCAAGGCCCGCGGGAGTACTGGAACTATTGTATTGCCATTTGAACTGGAATTGTCCCTGGCCACGGTTCTCATCGGATAATTTCACCTCATCGGCCAGGATGCTGCCGTTGTATATCCGGGTATCATTGTCATTTCCTGCATAAACGCTGTAAAGCGCGTCCGTCAGGTCCTGTACTTTTAGATACGCCTTTGACGCATCGATGTTATCCAGGGGCTTAAGATCCAGATTTTTTTTGCAGGCACTCAATAAACATACAGTGCCTACAGCGAGAAAAAGGTTTAGAAACTTATTATGCATTTTGTCAAGTTTTGTGTTTGAAAACTGATACGCTGTACTCGATTTCTTTGATACAATTATTTAAAGGTGACCTGGAGGCCCAGTGTAAATGTTCGCGGAGTCGGGTATTCATAGGAAGCCAGGTTGTTGTCATCTTCAGGATCGAACCCTGTCCAATTCGTCCAGGTGTACAGGTTCTGACACTGCATATAGATCTTCAGTGCGCTTAACACCCGGAGTTTTTCCACCACACTTGGGCTGAAATCATAGGCCAGGTTAAGGTTACGGAAACGGACAAACGAAGCATCCTGGATATCCTTGGAAACGAAATTTCTCAGGTATAAAGGACTTTGAATATCTGTCACCTGTCCCGGAGTCGTCCACATGGTGTTCATCTCCTGGCGCATGTTGAAGCCCTGAACGGCGAATGCATGATTCAACTGGAAGAAGTCCTGGTTGTTGAACCGCTTGAACCCTTGCTGATAAGTGAAGAAGGCACCCAGTGAAAGACCCTTGAAGCGTATTGTGGTATTAAAACCACCGATCCAGGGAGCATTGTACGTACCGAAAGTAGAAACGCGGTCATCATCGCTGTACGTTGTAGTCAGCTTGCCATCCTTGGTATAGTATAAAGGTGCGCCTGTTGCGGCATCCACACCCCCCCATTTCACGACATAATGGGAACCCAGTGGCAGGCCGACCTTGACCAGTTCAGTACCCTGTTCAAATTCAGTTACCTGGCCGAGGCTGGTGACCTCATTGTGATTATAGGCGACATTGCCGCCGATGCTCCAGTTGAAGTCCCTGGTACGGAACACATCGCCATTGATACCGAGCTCTACCCCTTTGTTAACAACCGTACCGGCATTTACCGGGATCTTGGCGCCGTCGCCGAAAC
>DATHKS010000484.1:0-3192 GCA_035488975.1 Chitinophagaceae bacterium
ACGGTTGCCTAACTGATCGTTCGTTGTTATAGAAAAAATAAATAGAACCGGAACGTCAACAATCATACAAAATGAAAATCGCCTTATTCTCCGACATCCATGCCAATCTCCCGGCCCTCGAGGCTTTCTTCCATGATGTCGACAAGCACAGGTCGGATGCCATTTATTGCCTCGGCGACCTGGTTGGATATAATACCTGTCCCAATGAGGTGATCAAGGCCATACGGGAAAGAAGAATTCCTACTATCGCGGGTAACTATGACCAGGGTATCGGCCTGGCGAGTGATGACTGCGGCTGTGCCTATAAGACGGATGCCGAAAAGGACATGGGTAAAGTATCCATTGCCTTCACCAATTCCATCGTCAATGCAGACGAACGCATTTACCTGAAAACACTGCCTGCACATATCAAATTGGAATTCCAGTTAAATGGCGGCAAACTTAATCTCCTGTTGGTCCACGGCAGCCCGCGCAAGATCAATGAATACCTCTTCGAGGATCGCGATGAGAAAAGCCTGCTGCGGATCATGCAACAGGCAGACGCGGATATCATGTGTTTCGGTCATACGCATAAACCCTATCACCGCATACTATCATCGAAGAAAGAGAAAGGCGCCCATTTTCATCATGCCATCAATACCGGTTCGGTTGGAAAACCAAAGGATGGAAATCCGAAGGGGTGTTACGTGTTGCTCGAGATCGATGCCAATAGTTCCATTCAAAATCAAAATTCCATACAAGTCAACTTCATAAGATTTGATTATGATATCGAGAAAGCAGCAAAGGCGATCGAGGAAAGCTCGTTGCCGGATGAATATGCGGCGATGCTTAGATTGGGAAGATAAAGGAATTGGACTTACAGTTGCATAGTCTTCCTTGTATTCCTTTGTGATCTTTGTGAGACCTTTGTGCTCCTTGTGGTTAATACTTAACCACAAAGAGCACAAAGAAATACTGCACGAGGAGCACAAGGAAAGTGTTCATAAGCCCAATTCCTTTTTCTCAAACGCATATTGTATCTTTAAGACAGATGAACGTCAGCGCCTGCATATTAACTCTCACATTCGCATTGGGCTTCGGCCTGCAGCACATTCAACCTTCTTTGCCCAGCAATGAGATAAAGAAGGAACAGTGCTGCAAAAAAAGCAAATGCCCCAAACAACTCCCCTCAAAGGATCAGGGAGATTGCGGTAACAGGGGCTGCAACCCATTCCTCCCTTGTTCCATGGGAGTCTGCTGCTACCTGGTAGAGAGTTTCTTTTCCCACACACCGCTGTCCATTGTTGTGACCCAGGACTCCAGGATATTCAACGACCACCGGCTATCGAATAGCCTATCCGAATGCTGGCACCCTCCGGAAATAGTCTCCTGACTCCGACGAATTTTTATTTATCACATTTAATTTTCTAAAAATGAAAAAAATATTTTTAGGCATGCTGGCTATTGCCCTGATGGCATCGCCCAGCGTATATGCCAACGGTGGCAAGAAAAAAGCCACGAAGAAGACAAAGACCGAATGCAAGAAAGACAAGTGCTGCGACAAGAGTTGTTCCAAGAACGACAAATGCCCGCCAATGCCTTTTTGCCAGGGTAAGTAATAAATGTTGAAGAAACATTTGGGCCGCTCCGGAAGGAGCGGCCTTTTTTTTATAAGAACTTAATTATATTCTCAATTTCCCACCAGCTATAATCTCTGACGGCGAGTTGGGCAACGATCAATCTTAAGCATGCAAGTGAACTATCGCCCAAACTCACCTTGGAAGTCTTACTGGTCGCATGAAGCCCAACCTGCCTGCATCGCCTGTGCGCAGCTTCGGCGAGCTAGGCCGGCAGGCAGGTTCCTTATTCCCAATCCCAAATTCCTCTCATTCTCAATCTGTCTTTATTGTATTCCTTCGTGTCCCTTTGTGCCTTCGGGTCTTCGTGGTTCCTTCCCCCTATGCAAGCGCCAAAAGACTCTCCTCAATCGCCTTGATCTTCGCCTCCGCATCCGCCTTCTTCTTCCGCTCCACATCCACTACCTCGGGCTTGGCATTGCTCACGAAGCGTTCATTGCCCAGTTTCTTCTCAACGGATACAAGGAATCCCTTGAAGTAGTCGAGGTCTTTCTGCAATTGCTCCTTCTGCGATGTCGTATCCAATGGCGCAGTGGTCTCCAGGAAGAATTTATCCTTCTGTATCACCACGCTGATGGAATTCGCGACCGGTTCATGAGTATATAGAAGCGCCTCCGCATTCACCTGCTTCACCAGTATATCCGCTATCGATGCATATTGTTTCTTATCACTGGTAAGAATATGCAGTCGTATCGTCTCTCTCGGTTTTACCTGCGCCTTGTTGCGCGCATCGCGAATGCCCGTTATCACTTCCTTCAGCAATACGGCCTTCTCGAGTGAACCGGCATTGGTCTGAACAGGCGCAGGAAACACTTTCACCGTCAGGTCCTCGCTCTGCGCGCGGAGCTGCGAGTAGATCTCTTCCGTAACGAAGGGCATGTAAGGATGGAGCAATTGCATCAGCTGTTCGAAGAACCCGACGGTCTTCGCATATACACCCGCATCGATCGGTTGTTCAAAGCCGGGCTTCACCCACTCCAGGTACCAACTGCAGAAGTCATCCCAGATCAGCGAATAGATCGTCTTCAACGCCTCGCTCAGTCTAAAGTCCTTGTATTGTTCCTCTACCTGAATCCTTACTTCATTCAATCGGCTCTCGAACCATTGCACCGCAAAATCGCTACTGGCCTCCGCACTCACACCCGGCGCCTGTCTTCCTTCCCAGATCTTCACCAGCTTGAGCGCATTCCAGATCTTATTGGTGAAATGCAGTCCCTGTTCATTGCTCGATTCATCCCAGAGCAGATCATTACCGGCGGGAGAGGAGATCATGATCCCGAAGCGGCAGGAGTCCGCGCCATATTTATCGATGAGCTCGAGCAGGTCCGGCGAATTGTTGAGTTGTTTACTCATTTTCCGTCCCAGCTTGTCCCGCACAATTCCCGTGAAGTATACTTCGGTAAATGGCTTCTCCTTCTTGAACTCGAACCCGGCCATGATCATCCGCGCCACCCAGAAGAAGATGATCTCCGGTGCCGTTACGAGCGTATTGGTCGGGTAATAATATTCAATATCGGCGTTCCCCGGTTCACTATATCCCTTGAACACCTCGAAGGGCCAGAGCCAGGAGGAGAAC
>DATHKS010000485.1:0-6498 GCA_035488975.1 Chitinophagaceae bacterium
GCCCAATGAAACCGAGAAGCCATTTACTTTAAGATAATTGGTGTCCGACTTCGCGTTATCGAAGGTTCCTGTAGTATAGTCGTATGCGTTTGAGTACTTACTGTTGTTATAGGCAAGTGTCAGCGAATTCCTCTTCTTACCACCCAACCATGGTTCGGTGAAAGAGAAGTTATAAGAACGGAAGGCGCGGCCGTTCGATTGAACGCGGAGGCTGAGCTTCTGTCCATCACCGGTAGGCAATGGATCCCAGGCCGATTTCTTCCAGATATTCCGTATGGAGAAGTTGTTGAACGTTACACCGAGCGTACCGGTAAGACCGATACCACCACCCCAACCGGCAGAGAGTTCCAGCTGATCGGAGGATTTCTCTTCCACCTTCCAGTTGATATCCACCGTACCGTCGTCCGAATTAGGTACAACGGCGGGATTGATGGTTTCCTGGTTGAAGTATTGAAGATTACCTAATTCACGAATGGAGCGGATGAGTTCGGAGCGGTTGAACAATTCACCGGGCATGGTTCTCAGCTCGCGGCGGATCACGTGATCCTTCGTTCTCTCGTTGCCGGCTATCGTAATATTCTTGTACCTCGCCTGCGGCCCTTCGGTGATGCGTATTTCGTGATCGATGGTATCGTTATATACAGCGGTCTCAACGGGTTCGATATGGAAAAACAGGTACCCGTCATCCTGGTAGTAACCGCTGATGCCCGAGCCTTCCTGCGACATGTCCTTTCCGAGGCGTGCATTGAGGATATCCAGATTATAGACATCGCCCTTGTGAATATTCAATACCACGTTCAGAAGCGAGTCGGAATATTTTGCGTTTCCTTTCCAGGTAATGTTCCCGAAATAGTACTTCCGCCCTTCGCTCACTTTCAGATCCACATAGAGACGTCCCTCCTGGTTCACCTGGGTATCGGCAACAATCTGTGCATCCCGGTATCCCTGGGAATTATAATACTTCAACACCCTGTCCTTATCCTCTTCGAACTTGACGGGATTGAATTTGGCGGAGCTGAATAACTTAAACCTGAAATAAGGATCGAGAACGGCTTTTGTCTTACTAAGCGAGAGGAAGCCCCAATCCTTTGCATATTGCTTGAATGATGGGATCTTCTTCGGTCCATACGGACTTTGATACCTGGAAGGATAGAGGGTGAACTTCGTCATTTCCTTCGTGCCCTTCATCTGCTTCTTCAGCTTCGGGTCAGTGATCTTTTCGTTGTCGAAGAAATTTACTTCATCGATGCGGACCTTGCTTCCTTTGTCAACATAGATCGTCATCGAATTCGAGTTTACGAAACTCGGATCTGGCTGTTCGTCGATAGTGACAGTTATATTTTGGTAACCCTTGTCCCTGTAGAACTTCGTGGTGACCTCTTTGACATTGCGCCGGATATTCTCCGTGATGATCGTTTGCTTGGCGAGACCGATCTTTCCTTTCAATTCATCCTGGTCGGCTTTCTTAATGCCGACAAACTTGAAATTGCCGAGGCGGGGTCTTTCCTGCACACTTATTTCAACATAGACATTATCGTCCTGTATCTTGGTAATATAGATCTGTACGCCGGAGAATAATTTCTGGCGCCACATATTTGCAATGGCCTTTGAAAAAATATCACCGCCGGGATGGGTGAACTTATCTCCCTTTTGTATTCCGGAGATCGATAGAACAATTGCGGTATCGAGGTGTTTAATACCGGTGATCGTTACATCGGCGATGGTATATTGCTTAGGGATCTTGGCGTTTGGCCAATCGAGGATCAGGGGATCTGCGGAGGTCGGTTTTGTAGTATCTACCTGTGCCTGCACACCAAGCACAGAGGTAACAGTTATGAGAAATAAAAAGCTGATCCGTAATAAAAATCGTTGCATGATGAAATGTTCAAGTCAGTCAGATCCCGCTCCGGCGAGATACAATTAGTTTATTCTGTGTACCTTATATTATAAAAAAGACCGCAACTCCAGTTGCGGCGGCAAATTAACGGTAAATATTGAAAGTGTTTGTTAAAACGAATTTGGAATTCACCGGTAAAAATGCATCCCTATCCGGTCGTTTCCGTCAGCTGTTCGCTGGTCTTTCCAAATCTCCTTTCCCTGTTTTGATAGTCAAGTATCGCCTCGTATAAATTCTCTTTTCGAAAGTCCGGCCAGCGCACATTGGTAAAGTAGAGTTCGGCATAGGCCAGCTGATATAACAGGAAATTGCTGATCCGGAATTCCCCGCTTGTGCGGATCATTAACTCCGGGTCGGGAAATTCGCTTGTGCAAAGGAAACGCTGAAGGGTGCTTTGGTCAATTTCTTCGATATTCAACTTCCCCTCCTTTACCTCGAAGGCAATGTTCTTCACTGCATTCAACAGCTCCCAACGTCCGCTGTAACTCAAGGCCATCACAAGATTCAGCCCGGTGTTGTCCTTGGTAATATCGAGAGCCTCATTCAGTTCCTGGCGTGCATATTCCGGCAACATATTCATATCGCCGATCACATGAAGTTTGATCTTGTTCTTGTGGAGACTCTCTACCTCCTTCCGGATGGTTCCGACGAGGAGTTCCATGAGGCCGACTACCTCGTATTCGGGCCGGTCCCAGTTTTCAGTGGAGAAGGCGTAGAGCGTCAGGTATCCGATTCCAAGTTCGGCTGCTCCTTCCACGATGTTGCGAACGCTTTCCACGCCATGGAAATGCCCGTAGAGGCGGTCCTGTCCCTGTTCTTTAGCCCACCTGCCATTGCCGTCCATGATGATGGCGATGTGCCGGGGTAACCGTTCCTTATCGATCTTTTCCAAAAGTGCAGACATAAATACTCCCCTGCTAAAACAGGATTTTAACAGGGCAGCAAAGGTATCAGATTTCGGGGTATTCCGGTGAATTTCATGAAAAATCTAACTGTAAGAGGCTGCGATATACCGGCTATTATAAAATCCAGGTAACCCCTGGCAGATGGAATGGTCATCGTCATCGTTGGACGTGTCGTCTTTGGCTCGATTCCTCTAGTTAGCTGTGGGACATTTATAAGACTGAAGATTGAATGTCACATGAAACATGGCCGTAACAAACTGGTCTTTTTGCCTGCTGTTTCCTCTCTGCCTGCCTGGAATGCCGATCGGTTCACCTATTTCATAGGAGCGATCGCTAAGCAGTAACGCCTTTGAAGGATTTCCCGCGGCATCCGCCGGGAACACAGAAGGATCGACATAAGTCTTGCTGACATCATCGAGATAATCGGTATTGGTATAGCGGTGGACGATCTCGAATCCTATGTTTATTCTTTCATTGAGAGAATACTTGATACCGGCGCCGAAAGGAATGCTGATTCCCATCGTGCTGTATTGCTTCCGGTCGGGATACAAACTGCTGCCCTGACCCTCTGTTCCTATGGGCCGCAGGAATATTTTCTCCTTATTCAGGTAGGCAAAAGGATCATAGCTGAAAACACCGACGCCTATGGTCACATATGGAGTAAAATTAAATCCAGGCTCCCCGGGCATGAACCGGAAGAAATTGAAGTCGCCCTGCAAGGCCAGTTCCCACACATTGCTGTTGAAACTGAGATTGCGGCGGTACATGTATTCGTTATCCTTGTTGTATTGATCGGAATAACCAAGCCTGGCGTAGCTGAGGCCTATTCTCGCGGCGATATAGTTGCTGAAATTCTTTCTGAAGAAAACAGAGGCCGCAAGTTTCGGTGTATTGAGATGGGCGCGTGTATTGAGATCTCCGAAATATTGAGCGGCTCCGAGTGCTATACCAAACTCTCCCTCCTGTACGATTGGGCTCTGGGCGAGTGTACGGAATGGGTTCACTAACATGCCTATTCCCAGTAAGGCAGCAAAACAGCACTTTTTCATCATAGCCTGGTAGAATGAGTATGGAATATAAAACGGGAAAATAACTAATTTCTTTTAACCGGGAGCCTATTTAATTTCGTTTATCCAGTCCCCATGTGAGCTTATTATGTAATGTCTGCAGGAAGCTGTTTTCGCTCAGCCGGAGGAGTTTTACCGAAAACCCCTCCTTCCTTACGGCCAGTGAAACATGTTTCCCCATGATCTCGCGCCTGGAGTCGAGGGAGCAGATGATATTCTCCGACCGGCTCTCCACCTCAAAGGAGATCACGTTGTCGTCAGGGACGATGATCGGCCTGACATTCAGGTTATGAGGGGCCACGGGCGTGATAACGAAACTTCCCGATTCGGGAAAAACGATCGGGCCTCCGCAGCTCAGTGAATACCCCGTTGAGCCCGTCGGCGTGGCTACTATCAGGCCGTCTGCCCAGTAGGTATTGAGGAATTCGCCATTGAGATAGGTATGGATCTTTATCATGGCGGCCGTGTCTCGCTTGTGGACAGCGAATTCATTCAGCGCGTAGGGAACATTTCCGAACAGGGGGAGGTCTGCATCCAGGTGGATGAGCGTGCGTTTATCAACCACGTAGGAGCGTTTGGCTAATGCCTGAACGGCGGTTTTAAGTTCCTCCTGCCCGATACTGGCAAGGAAACCGAGGCGGCCGAAATTAATGCCCATAATGGAAATATTCTTATCCCTCACGAGTGTGATCGTATCCAGCAGTGTGCCGTCGCCGCCCAGGCTGATAATGAACTCCACTTCATCCGAAAGATCTTCCGAGAGGGAGAACACGCTGGTATTCGCCGGCAGCCTTATGCTATCCTTTATCTGTTCGAAATAATGGGCGAATACCACCGGCTCGATATTCTGCTTCGCCAATTCATCGAAGAATATCTGGACATTCTGTTGTTGCCCTTCTTCCATTACCCTGCTATATACAGCTGCTCTCATCAATTTTATTTAAATGTTGTAAAGATCGCTCTGCCCCGGGATCGCCAGGCGAAGGCTAAAATAACTCCTCCGCCTCACAATTTACTTGTTTCAGCCGGGTAATAGAACCGGGCGGCGATGCTAGTTGAGAATAATTTAATGGGCACGGCCGGGAGAAATTCGGGATTGGGAATTAGGCCTTGTCAGTAATGTTATTTTTTGCAGAGAAGGTTGTATGTAGAACCTGGAATTAATTTTCAGGAAATACAACATGGGAAGTCAAAAATTGTTTTTTCAATGATCCCGATCTCAGAAGATCGTTTTTCTATGGAAGAAAAGCCCGTTCTGGCCCATTTGGTTGAAGGACCAATCCAGTTTGAGGGTGAAATCATAGATGCTGGTAATGTCTATTCCGAACCCGGATGAATAGAGCATCTTGTTCGACAGGAAGTTTAATCCGGGATTGGGATTATAGGTATAACCGGCATTTCCATAGATCCTGCCGTAGATATTGAAAGGGATCCTGAGCGGGGCAATCTTCTTTGTGCCGGGAAGACGGACGCCGAAGCTGAATAGCTTACGGTTAAACGAAGCTTTCAGATAACCGCCCGCCACGCCATCTATCACATAGTATTCATATCCCTGCAGGAATACATCCGAATAACCCAGGAGTCGCCGGTTATAATAGGGTTGCGAGAATGGAAGCCTCAGCATGCCGTATGCATTCAGGCTGAAGAATGTCTTCTTGCCGGTCCGCCAGTTTGCCGATGCCTTGGCGGTCATCTGCCACACATTCATTTCCTTGTTGAATCCTTTCTTTCCTATATTGATCTCCGCCGCATAGCCCTTGGTTGGATAAGGAATATAATCGAGATCGTAATAGGTCATGATGTAATAGATCTCGGGATATGCGATGCGGGTTCTGCCCGTTGGAAAATAATCGGGGTTGAGTTTTAGAATAGTGTCCGCCAGGTTTTCGACGGTATACCCGATACCGAAACGATGTTTTGTCTTTATCGCCCGGCGATAGGAAAGCTCCGCATAGCCGTTGAAGAAATTCCGTAAGTAATCATCATTCTTCAGGAACACCTGTTTATCGGAAATGGTATTGTAGTTGACCTCCTTTGTCTTTCCCAGGGAAACGCCCGCATTCCAACCCCATTTCATTTTCTTGTCGAAGTAGGGCCGCTCATAATTCAGCACCAGTTGCCTCGAATAGCCATTCACCAGCCAGAAGCGCAGCTTATCATTGCGACCCGTTGTATTGTTATATAATAATTTCAGCCCGTAGTTCACGCGCTTGAAGCTCGCGTGTTGTTCAACCAGCCATTGGTTGAGGTTCCTGTCAACCGGTTTGAAATAAGGGACCGGGAAAATATACCAACGCTCTCTTACCTGGACGAGCACATCCACATAATAACCATCGAAACTTTTAAGTGCAACCACCACTTCATGAAACAGGGCAGTGTTCATGAGTTGCCTGCGGGCGCCTTCGAATTTCTTAACGAGATCCTGGAGCAGGTATTCGTCTCCCGACTTAAAAGAAATCTCACGGAGTATGACGGATGGACGGGTCTTCTTATTTCCCTCGATGATGATATTGCGAACTATGAAGGGGGCTTCGCCCGGTGGGACTACATATTCGTCGGAAGACTGGGTATCGTTCTTCTTCCCGCGCTCATTCGTAGAATCGGGCTGTTGGGCATAGAGGCACTGGCA
>DATHKS010000486.1:0-2663 GCA_035488975.1 Chitinophagaceae bacterium
GGTTGAAACCTGCAGGTTTATACGCGCCATGAAACATGATCATGAGCCGATGTTTCGCGCAGGCCTCTGCTATTTTCGTATAGAAGTTCACCATCTGCTGATCATCCCTGTCCATGAAATCCGTCATGATGAAATCCACTCCCCATTTATTGAATTGTTCGAGCGCGGGTTCCAGTTGCCGGTCCAGTGTCATAGCGAGCGTCCACATGCTCAGATGAATATTGTTCTGCTTCGCATACGAGGAAATCTCGTCCATGTTTATCTCTGGATTTATCTTGAAGAGATCCTTATAGTCGCTCCAGCCCGCATCCATCATGATCCTGTCGAATCCAAATCGTTTGGCGAAGTCGATATAGAACTTATACGTCGCGGTATTCACGCCGGCCTTGAAGGGGATATTGAAGAGATTGATGCCGACGATCCATTCATCCGTTCCCTTGCCGGGATGTAGCCATGAGACATCCGTCAGCCGTGAAGGAGACGCCAGGCGATAGACGAGATCATTGACTGGCAAATCCCTGTCGTTGGCTGCAATCATTAACACTCTCCATGGAAACACACGGGTGCCTTTCGTCCTGGCAATGTATGCTGCGCGTTTCGATACGATGGCCTGTGGAAATTCGCCGGGAGCAATAGTTTCCTCCAATGGAAACGGCGCAAATTTTCCCAGCAATGCATTCGAGCCCTGCCCCTCCAGAAACATGCCCGGGTAGTCTTCGATATCCGATTCCGTCAGGGCGATCTTCGGTCCCGAAGCCGGCGCTATCAGAATCGGAGTGAAGAAGAGTTGGGAGGAGGTGAGACTATCCAGTGGCTTCAGTTGATACGGTTCTTCGAAACTCGTATGGAAGATATCCGCATTCTCCCGCTTCACTACTTCGGGAAAATATACCGGATGATTTCCGGGAAAGGAGAAGGTCGCCGTTTCATTTTCTATCACGATGCTGTCCTTGAAGTGCGACGCAAAACGATATGCGACACCGTCATCATATACGCGGAAGATCACGCTGAAGGGTTGACGAAAGCGGATCGTAAGCTCGGTGTATTGGTCCGGTATCCTCACTCTCTTTTCGGGTACGGCTGAAATGATCACCGTATTATTGGAGCGTACCGATACATTTTTAAATGAAAGATTCCCCGATAAAGAGATACCATTGGCAAGTCGCAGATCTATGCGTGATGGAAGCAGCAATGGCTTATCGAGATAGGTAATTGAATAAGACAACCCGGTAGTTGTCTCTACGGTGAGCCTGATCTTTCTATCCGGTGAATAGATCTCTTTCCTGTCGTTGGCCTGCGCAATGAACAGGAACAGGAGGAAGAGCAATACCAGGCAGGGCTTCTTCATATGCATTATTTGAGATGAAAGTATGAAATCATTCGCTGGCTTTGCCCTGCCAGTGTTTCATTTTTAACTATATTAGCCTTCCTTAAATGATGTCATATGTTCAAACCGATATTTTCCCGCATGGTATGGATACTCGCCATACCTCTCGTTGTTCTGTCCTTCTCTTTCTCCCGGCCGGATCAAAAGAAAAAACCGAAGGTTCTCATCTACAGTAAGACAAATGGCTACCATCATGCCTCGATACCGAATGGCATCAAGGCGATAGAGCAACTCGGCGCGGCCAATGGGTTCAGCGTGGATGCAACCACGGACTCGCTGCAATTCACGGATAAGAATCTCAAGCAATATGCCGCCGTCATCTTTTTATCTACTACCGCAAATGTATTGGATGCAACGGAGCAGGGTGCATTCGAGAGGTATATCCGTTCCGGTAAGGGGTTTGTCGGTGTACACGCGGCAGCCGATACGGAGTATGACTGGCCCTGGTATAATCAATTGGTCGGCGCTTATTTCAAGAGTCATCCTGCGCAGCAAACGGCCAAACTGGAGATAAAGGATAATAGTTTCATTGCTACCAAGCACCTGCCTGCCACCTGGGAACGGAAAGACGAGTGGTATAACTTCCGTGATACGATGTGGGACAAGGTACATATCCTTATCACGATCGATGAGAAGAGCTATAACGGCGGCGCTAACTATGGTTATCACCCGATGGCCTGGTATCGTGAATTCGATGGAGGCCGTTCATTCTATACTGCACTAGGGCATACCGAGGAATCCTATACCGATGAGAACTTCCTTAAGCATTTGCTGGGAGGGATTGAGTATGCGATTGGGAAATAAATCAATACAGGAACCACGAAGACACGAAGAAACACGAAGGACACAAAGGAATACAATTAGCCAATTTGATAACCTGCCTGCATCGCCTGCGCGCAGCTATGGCGATGTGGGCAGGTTTGGCAGTATGCTAATTGTGCGTGCTATGAGAAACTTCTTGTGTTCCTTGTGTATTTCCCTTTGTGTTCTTTGTGGTTAAATGTATTTCTTCGTGCCCTTCGTGTCTTCGTGGTTCTAAAGCCTACTGCAATGCTTTTATTTTCGACACAAACAACGTAATACAAACCCCCAACACCCCAATCAATGCAAACGAATAACGCAGGCTGGATATCTGCGAGACGTATCCGATCAGGGGCGGGCCCATCAGGAAACCAAGAAAGCTAATGCTGGAGACCATCGCCAGCGCCATGCCGGGCGGTACCTTGGCAACCCTTCCCGCACTGCTATAAACGGTTGGCACAACCAGCGACACGCC
>DATHKS010000487.1:0-6273 GCA_035488975.1 Chitinophagaceae bacterium
CTTCTCCTGCAAGCGGATGGTTTGCATAGAGTATAACGACATCGTCCTTTATTTCCGTAACGACAACCTGGAATTGCTGGCCCTGGCCATCGCTCATGGAAAGCGGCATGCCGGCCTCTATCTCCATGTCTTTGGGGAAACGTTCCTTTGGCATTTCGATGATCATGTCGGGATTCTTTGGACCATATGCCTCCAGGAAGGGAATATTGATGGTCTTCTTCTGGCCCACGGTCATTCCCGTTACGCCGTCATCGAATCCCTTTATCACCATTCCGCTGCCAACCTCGAACTCGAGTGGCTCGCGTCCTTCCGACTTATCGAAGGTCTCGCCATTAGTAAGTTTGCCATGGTAGTGAACCTTGATCTTGTCGCCACTTTTAACCTGTTGCATAATAATTCTTGTTTTAAAATTCAATAAAAATTAAACGGCCCGCAAGGTAGCCATTTCAGGCATGCAACCGATCAAATATTTGTGCCGGTACTAGTAAATATTTTACATTATTTTAACCACCGGATCAGCCCGTCAGCCCTTTTCAGATCGTGGCAAATTCCGGGCCTTATTTAAATTCACCATTATGAGGAACGAGGAACAAGGAATAAGGAATTGGGAATTAGGAATTGGGGTGACGATTGAAGATGTTTTCCTTATTGAAACTTCAATATTGTTGGAAATTCCTTATGTAAGCCTAGTTCCTAACTTCAACAGTTAACAATGAGATCATTCGCCCTTTTGCTGCTCGCGTTTATGTCGGTAATCTCTTTGCAGGCGCAGATCGTGCCCGGTGCGGAGCGCCTCTTCGATTATCTTCCCCTGATCCGCGGAAAGAACGTCGGCATCTTCGCCAACCAGACATCGATGGTAGGCAAGACCCATCTCGTGGATACATTGCAGAAGCTGGGTATAACCATCAAGGCCATCTTCGGCTCGGAGCATGGGTTCCGTGGCACTGCGGATGCGGGTGAAAAGGTGGGGAACTATATCGATCAGAAGACCGGCATTCCAGTGATATCCCTCTATGGCGCCAAGCACCGGCCCTCGGCGGAGGACCTGAAGGATATAGATGTGATGATCTTCGACATCCAGGATGTGGGCGTGCGTTTCTACACCTTCATTTCCTCATTGGAGGAATACCTGGTTGCCGCCATCGAGAACGATAAGCCCGTCATCCTGCTCGACCGCCCCAATCCCAATGGCTTCTACGTGGATGGACCGGTACTGGATATCAAATACAAATCATTCGTGGGCATGCAGCCTGTGCCGATCGTGTATGGTATGACCCTCGGCGAATACGCAAACATGCTGATCAATGAGGGAACGATGGAGAAAAATACGCAATACCCAATGATCAACATCGATGGTAATGTGGACAAAAGAGTTACGCTGTACAGCACGACGCAGTTGCCGAAATTCTCCCTCAGCATCATCAGGTGTATCGGTTATTCTCACAAAAGCAGGTATGTGTTACCCGTTCGCCCCTCCCCTAATCTACCGAATATTCAATCCATCTACCTGTATCCCTCCACCTGCTTCTTCGAGGGCACGGTATTGAGCGAGGGACAAGTACTTGTTATACGATGGATGGAACGTCAGTCGTGAATCGTGAAACGTCAATCGTGAATACAACACTCTGTTATGCGGATATTTGAATCGATCAGTTACGCCGTTGTTCCCAAAGGTCTCGACGGCAAATGAAAGACACTAGCTGACTTAAGCGGATTTAATACTATGCAATTCACGATTGAAGATTCACGCTCTTACGCCGTCGCGACCCGTTGGAAAAAACACAAAGATCGGAGGCTATTCACGATTGACGTTTCACGATTCACGTTCAGGTCTCTGGCAATTAACTAAATTAGCGCGATGATTGAATTCCAGATCAAACAGAAAAATACCGGTCCCACCACTTTCAACATGGGGCTTTCGATGCTGCGTATCGTCTTCATGGGCACGCCCGACTTCGCCGTGGCCTCGCTCGAGGCATTGGTGAATGCGGGTTATTCCATTGTGGGTGTGGTCACGGCGCCCGATAAGCCCTCGGGCCGGGGAATGAAGATGAATGAAAGCGCCGTCAAGCAATACGCACTTCAGAAGGGATTGAAGGTATTACAACCCGAGAAACTGAAGGCGCCTGCCTTCCTCGAGGAATTGAGATCGCTGCAAGCCGATCTCCAGGTTGTGGTCGCCTTCCGCATGTTGCCCGAGGTGGTCTGGAACATGCCGCGGATGGGTTCCGTCAATCTTCATGGATCATTGCTTCCTCAATACCGCGGTGCAGCGCCCATCAACTGGGCCGTTATCAATGGAGAAAAAGAGACTGGCGTAACTACCTTCAAACTCCAGCAGGAGATCGACACGGGTAATATCCTGCTGCAGGAACGTTTTTCCATTGGGGAAAACGAAACGGCCGGCGAGGTACACGACCGCATGAAGGATATCGGCGCACAGGTATTGGTTAAGACAGTGACGGGATTAGTAGAAGGCACGCTGAAAGAAATGCCGCAATCGGGTACGGGCGCTCCTACTGAACTGAAGCATGCCCCAAAGATATTCACCGAGACCTGCCGGATCGACTTCACAAAAACGATAGCCGAAGTTCATAATCTCATTCGCGGGCTGTCTCCGTTTCCCGGAGCCTTTACCGATTTCCAGGGAAAGACAATGAAGATATACCGCAGTGAAAAAGAGAATAACGCATCATCAACAACACCCGGCCAATTCGAGACCGATGGAAAGACATTCCTGAAATTCGCCTGTTCCAATGGTTATGTATTAGCGAAGGAGGTGCAGCTGGAGGGGAAGAAGAGGATGTTGGTGGAGGAGTTTTTGAGAGGGTACCGGCCTGGAAACAATTAGCCAATTTGCAAATGTGCAAATGTGCCAATGATCCAAATTACATTAGTCATTACTCATCGGAGCACGCAACAATTGGCACATTGGCTAATTGGCACATTAACTAATTAGTTTAATAGTTCATCTTCAACACAAACTTCTCCTCATCCCCCACACTCAGCGCAGCAGCTGCGGCATTGCTGATCCGGATTCCGAGGCCTTCATTCAGGCGGATGCCATTCATTTCACCAAGCACCTTTGCATAGATCACTTTATTGTTAGACGGGTTGATGAGCTTTACGATGCTGCCTGTAGCCACGCCATCCACGAGGAGATAATATTTTCCATCCTGCCACCCGCTGCTTGTCTTGAAAATTCCGGAAGTCACCGTGGAATTCCGTGCCGCAGGTATTGAACGTTGCTGGAGATCGAAGGAAGACTTGAAATATCCTTCCATCCCTGCATTGCTATTGTCGCTTTTGGAGATTACGGCCTGTGTTGACGCCTGCGATTCCCTCATCGCCGGCTTATCTTCTTTCACTACCGCGGCATCCTTCTTCGGCGTTTCCCTGGGTGTTTCCTTTGGCGTTTCAGTCTTTACCAACTCCGGTGCCTTTGCTTGCACAACGGGGTTTTCCACCTCCACATTCTTCTTTGTCACCAATGGAGGTTCGACAACGGATGCAGCCGTCATTCCCTTCGATACGAGGAACCCGATGATGAGATTCCTGCCCTCTGGAATATTATCGTTGGGTAATTTATTCCAGGTTCGCAGATTTTGGAGCGCCACTTTCCTATTCACGCTGCTGACCCTCGAAAGGCCTTCGTTTGCATTTACGTTATAGTAAATGGGAAAGCCCTTATTGGACTTCTGTGTGAAATTGGTATCCGTAAGTGGAATGCGGACCACCTGGTCGATAGACAGGCCGGCATTGGGATCGATCTTATTGTAACTGGCGAGGTGTTTGGGATTTACATTGTACATTCTCCCGATCGAATAGAGACCCTCTTTTGGTGCAACAACATGTTCGAGATACAGGCTCTTCTCCTCATTTCTCACCATCAGCGTGGTCTGTGCATGTCCAAATAAACCAAGGGATAAGAATAATATAAAGAAGGCAACGGGCTTTTTCATACTGATACTATTTGGTATTACAAAGATGTGGATTTTTCGGCGTCCCTACGCGCCTATTTGTCTTTCAATATACGTAGTTCTTTCGGATAATAATTATTGATACGATTAGCCAATACATTGATCCATCCGAGGGAATTTCCCTCGTACATCACCCGTTGCCAACCCTTGTCGGTGGATGTTAATGCGATATCCCTCCTCTGTAAATATTGTATGGCCGTTTCCCTGGAGACTTCAGCCCCTGGTATGTTCTTATTGATGAGCGCACTCATCGCCAAAGCATGATCGGGAACGATCTTATCACGCATTATCTCCCCGACAAGCGTGCCCGAATAAACCGTCTTCAGGCGTTCCAATAAAATAGAAAAATCTGTTAGAAGATCAGCAGGCCACGCATACACGGTATTCTCATATTTTATGAATGAAAGATCTGCCGGTTCAACCCATCTGCCCGCCATCTCCAATTCACTCTTCGTTGCACGTGGTGGTATCCGCTTCGCCTTTATCGCTGGCTCTTCCTCTCCTCCCTTCTTTCGCAGGCAACAAAGGAAAAGTCCCTCTCCCATCAGTTTATCCGGCCAGAAGCGATAGCCGCCCGCCGAGCTTATGATATTCCAGTCGCCCGGTATATTCAATTCCGTCACCTCTGCATCCAGTTCCTGCGTCAGCCACTGCACGATGTCTTCATCTTCTTCCTTTGAATAGGAACACGTGGAATAGATCAGCATGCCATCCTTCTTCAGGCATGGCCACGCTGCCGCCAATATCCGCTGCTGGCGCTGGCTGCATAGCGCCACATTGTTCAGGCTCCATTCATCGATTGCCTCCTCGTCGCGGCGGAACAGTCCGCTGCCGCTGCAAGGCGCATCGACTATCATCACATCGAAGAAATTTTCAAGAGAGGCGAAGTCCGAAGGATCATTGCTGGTCACCATTACATTGCTGCTTCCCCACTTGATGATATTATCCTTTAACACGTTCGCGCGGGAGCGTATTACCTCGTTACTGACCAGCAGGCTGCCATGCGGCAGCAGCGACTGAACGTGCGTGGACTTACCGCCGGGCGCAGCACAAAGGTCGAGCACTTTGAGCGCCGCGCCAGGTGTCGTTGTTTGTGTAATGGCCTGTTCGAGGAACATGCTGCTGGCCTCCTGTACATAGTACCTGCCTGCATGAAAGAGCGGATCGAAGGTGAAGGAAGGCCGCATGGAAAGATAGCATCCGTATTGCGTCCACGGAACCGGCGTAGCGATGCCGGGGAAAAGAGAATGTCCCTCATTCTTACATGGGTTGACACGGATGGAGGTCACCTGTTTGCCGGAGGCATGCACTTCTTCGAAGGCCGGCCGGTCGAATCCACGGACGCCTTCCAGCGAATCCAATAGTTGAATGGGTAACTGCACGTGCAAAACTACACTCCTGTACCAATGAATGAAGAATATTCTATTTCACCAGGTTCACCGCTGCGGTTACCGCCGCGGTATAGGCCTGTAAGGTCTTAGCCACGATCTCTATGTTGTCCTGCGCCTCCTTCCAGTACCGCTGTTCGATCGCTTCGCGGATGCCGGGCAATGTCTTTACCCCATAGCCGGTGTAGAAACCTGGCGCATACACCTGGTGACGATACCATATACGCCGCGGAAGGCCCTGTGACTGTAAGAGACTCCTCTCCGCCTTGTACAATACTTCGTTCAGCTGAAGAAGTTTTGCCGCAGGAAGCATCGGGGCCTTGGTATATAGTTTTTGAAATTCTTCCGTAGATGTCTTCAATTGCGCCAGTGCATTTTCAAGACTGCTGAAGTTCAGGAAGGGCACGATGTCCTTTGGTTTTGGCGCGGCGTACGGCTTCGTTGGATCCTTGGCAAGATCGAAGAGATTTTCCTTGATCATCTTATTCTCCGTCTCCGTTTCCGCCCGTGTATTTTCCAATAATGCCTTCACCTCACCTGCATAGTCGTTGACGGTCTTGAAGAAGCTATTGAAATCGATTGGTAATACCTCTGCATTGGCGAGGCGCAACATGATACGACCCGCGGTCTTGGAAAGGGCCACGCCGTAGAGATAACCGGGATCCTTGAACTTCACGAAGGCGTCATACGAATCGAATATGGAATGATATTCGCCACCGCTTCCTTCGCCACCGAAGCCGAGGTTCATGGATGCGATGCCGAGATGCTGAAGAAACCCGCCCCAGTCGCTTCCCGCACCGAGTGCTGAAAGCTTGATGTATTTATTGCCGATCAGTTTACTGCGGCCTGCCTTGTCCCCATTGACCAACGTGCCTGCATACTTGCGGTCCTTAATGGAAACG
>DATHKS010000488.1:0-2197 GCA_035488975.1 Chitinophagaceae bacterium
CCAACTCCAATACTTCCCTGGCCTGTTCGCAACTGTTATTGACGGAAACTAAATTCTTCTGTGTCACGTATTTTCAAAATGGCTCATCTCAGCCAGTTTTGGGTTCTGTGACGAGGACGCCTTTATAAGTTTAAGAGACGATCGGTTGACACCTAGTTGACACCTGGGTGTCAACCTTATTAGCGCTTATTACGCTGGTTTTTCCTTCGAAACCAGCTTTTTCCTAAGTTAGTCTGCATGAACGCGTGCAAAAGCCGTTGCCGCAACTGCCATCCGGCCAGGAGCATACTGGATCCGATATGTCGTTTATAACTGCGCTTTACTTCGGCGAGGCCCTTTTCAAACTGTGTATTACTCGCACCTCCCGGAGCAAAATAGACGAGTGAGCTGGGAATAAAACGAAATTTTTCCTGTCTCATTCGTACCAGCATGTCGAAGTCCATGGCGATCTTATACTCCTTATCATAGAACCCGTTACGGGAATATACTTCCCTTCTTATAAACATTGTCGGGTGAGCCACGGTGCGCATACCCTTCCATAATTTTTCTGACTCGAAGGGCAGTCCGCTTACTACGTCCATTTCACCCCGGTACTGAATATACTGGCTATGTGTCCACTGCAGGCTGCTATCTTCCCTGAAGAATGCCATTACTGTCTCTATCGCAGTTCCGGTGGCATAGCGGTCGCCTGAATTCAGGAGATGGATAATATCTCCCTTCGAGTTGAGTATTCCCTTGTTGAATGCATCGGAAATGCCGCTATCGGGCTCATGGATCCATCGCCGGTAGGAAGGCTGAGCGTTATTCATCAACCACTGGACGATATTCTCATCCGTGGAACCATCGATGATGAGATGTTCGCCCGGCTTCTCGGACTGCTGATCCACCGAAGCACAGGTATCCGCCAGGTCGCCGGGATTATTGAAGCAGATTGTAATGACCGATAGCAAGATCAAGGATTAATTGCGTGAATTATTAAGCTGCACTCTATGCATGAAAGCGATGGCCGTTGCCCGGCATCGCTGCATGTTCAATTCTGTATTGCCCGGTCATCCTTCCTTTTTCTTTTCACGAATAGCCATGAACAACCCTCCCAATACAAGGAGGACGACGAGAAAAGAACCCGTATAAGAAAGCGTTATCCCTTTTTTATACGAAGCAGGCTCGAAAACGAATCGAATAGCGTGCTTGCCCGCAGGCAATGAGAGACCTCGCAGGACATAGTCCGTTCTCACATAGTCGACTTTTTTTCCATCGACGTAGGCATTCCATCCGTAAGGATAATACACCTCGCTGAAGACGGCAAACTGTGGCCCATTGCAGGAAGCGGAATATTCAACCACGTCGTTATCGAATTTGGTCAGGGAAATACTGGACGCAGAATCCCACTGTGGTTGGCCTGCAAGAGATGCCAGCGATTGTTGTACTATCGCCGTATCCCCGAGGCTGGTGGCGCCTACTGCCTGTAATTCTTCCGTATCGTCCTTGACCAGCTTGATATTTTTTACCAACCAACAGGGGCCATATGCACTGGGATTTGGAATGATCGCCTGTTGTCCGTTCTGCGGATCGGTGGTGAGAATGTATTTCGTGTTCAGCATATTGAGCACCTGGGGATTTGGATTCCCGTATAAGTATCTCTCCATGATGTCCTGGTAGAGGCGCAATTTGGCCGGATGATATCCACCGATCGCTTTGTGGAAGATGGAGACCCGGTAATCACTCGAGCTGAATTTATCCTGGCCGGCATTATACACGCGGTAGTGAATGGATTTATCCTTCAATATTTCATCGTCGATTGGCGTCTTCGAAAAGGATGATGTATGCACATCGTCCCTTGAATGGTAGAGATCTTCATTCAGGTATTTCGAATCCAGCAGCAACAGGTCAGTAAGCGTAACCAGCCCGAGGATGGCAACAACGATCGCCGGTTTCAATACATTCTTGAGATAAAGCCAGATCAATCCAAGCATCAACGCCAGGAACGCAAATGTGCGAAGGACCTGCGCGCCGAACATGCCACTGCGGTCAGACTTCAGGCCGGAGACGATCAGGCGGCCGATGGTATCTTTACCACTGCCGTCGAAATTGGTGGAGAGGATCTGTTGATCGATCGGGGAGCCATAGTCCATTGCGACGTAGAGCAGGGCAAGCACGCCCGCGACTCCCCCCAGCGTGTATAGTATCTTCTTGAAAT
>DATHKS010000489.1:0-4268 GCA_035488975.1 Chitinophagaceae bacterium
TGGTGGCAATAAATCGGATAAAGACGTTAAGAAGATCCTCCCCCTCGTGGATAAGATCAACCATTTCTATGTTTCCTATGCGGAACTGACAAACGATCAGCTTCGCGCGAAGACACAGGAATTCCGGCAACGGATCAAGGAATATGTGCAGGAGATCGATAGCAATATTATTTCCAGGAATAAGACCGCAGATGAACTTCCATTCAATGACCTTTTGGGAAAAGATGCCATCTACCAGGAAGTAGACAAATTGAAAAAGGACCGTGATAAGAAAATCGAAGAGGCCCTGAATGATATTCTTCCGGAAGCATTCGCCGTGGTGAAGGAAGCTGCCCACCGCTTCAAGGAAAATGAGATGATCATATCGACAGCCACTGAACTGGACCGCGACCTGAGTGTAACAAAGGATTATGTCACCATAGACGGAGACAAATCGTCATTTAGAAATTCATGGACTGCGGGTGGCGGACTGGTCACCTGGAACATGCTGCACTACGACGTGCAATTGATCGGCGGCGCCGTGTTGCATTCCGGGAAGATCTCCGAAATGGCAACGGGTGAGGGTAAGACACTCGTCTCCACGCTGCCTGCTTATCTCAATGCATTGCCAGGAGAAGGGGTTCATATCGTGACCGTGAATGATTACCTGGCCCGTCGTGACCAGGAGTGGAACGGTACCATCTTCGAATGGCTTGGGCTCCGGGTGGATTGCATCGACAAACACCAGCCTAATACGGAAGAAAGGAGAAAGGCCTATCTCGCAGACATTACTTATGGCACCAATAATGAATTCGGCTTCGACTATCTCCGGGATAACATGGTGCATACACCTGAAGAGATGGTACAACGCAAGCATCACTTCGCCATGGTAGATGAGGTGGATTCAGTCTTGATCGATGATGCGCGTACGCCACTTATCATTTCAGGACCGGTTGCACGTGGCGATGATCAGCAATTTCATGTGCTTAAGCCCCGCATACTGCAATTGGTGCAGGAGCAGGAGCGCATTGTGCGCAGCGCACTGAATGAAGCAAAGAAATTATTTGAAAAAGGCGAGGACGATGCGAAGACGGGCGGTCTGCATTTGTTCCGCGCCTACCGCGGACTTCCAAAGTATGGCCCACTTATCAAGTTCCTGAGTGAACCGGGTATTAAAGTGAAAATGCAGAAGGCGGAGAATTACTACCTGCAGGATCAGATGCGCAATATGCATATCGTGGATTCCGAATTGCTTTTCAATATAGATGAGAAACAAAACTCCGTGGACCTGACGGATAAGGGATTGAATGTGATCACCCGGTCAGGGGAGGATCCCGAATTCTTCATCCTGCCCGATATTGGCGTAAGACTGGCCGAAGTAGAGAAAGGCGAGCTACCGACAGAAGAAAAACTACAACAGAAAGAATCGCTGCTCAATGATTACGCACAGAAAGCGGATCGTATTCATACCGTGCAGCAGCTGCTGAAGGCCTATTCGCTTTTTGAGAAGGATGTGGAGTATGTGGTGATAGATGGCGCTATCAAGATCGTGGATGAGCAGACGGGCCGGATCATGGAAGGCCGCCGGTATTCCGACGGTCTGCACCAGGCGCTCGAGGCGAAGGAAAACGTGAAGATCGAGGCCGCCACTCAGACATACGCGACCATCACCCTGCAGAATTATTTCAGGATGTACCATAAGCTTGCCGGTATGACCGGTACTGCCGAAACGGAAGCGGCCGAGTTGTGGAGCATCTACAAGCTGGATGTGGTTAATATTCCTACTAACCTGAAGATGGTGCGGGACGATAAGCAGGATCTGGTGTACAAGACCAAGCGTGAAAAATATAAGGCGGTCATTGACGAAGTGGAAGCGCTGCGAAATGCAGGCCGTCCTATTCTTGTCGGTACCACCTCTGTTGAAATAAGTGAGTTATTGAGCCGGATGCTGAACCAGCGGAAGATCCCGCACAATGTTTTGAATGCAAAACAACACTCCCGCGAGGCGCAGGTGGTTGCGGAGGCCGGTTTGGCCGGTGCCGTCACGATAGCCACTAACATGGCCGGACGGGGTACGGATATCAAGTTGGGTGTTGGTGTGAAGGAGGCGGGTGGCCTCGCGATCATCGGTACCGAAAGGCATGAAAGCCGCCGGGTTGACCGCCAGTTGAGGGGACGTGCCGGCCGCCAGGGCGATCCGGGCAGTTCACAGTTCTATGTTTCACTGGAAGATGATCTCATGCGCATGTTTGGAAGTGAACGCATAGCTGCGATGATGGATAAGCTGGGTTATAAGGAAGGCGATGTGATCCAACACAGCATGATCAGCAATAGCATTCAGCGCGCACAGAAGAAGGTGGAAGAAAATAACTTCGGTATTCGTAAACGCTTGCTCGAATACGATGATGTGATGAACAAGCAACGGAATGTGATCTATGGAAAACGTCAGCACGCATTGTTTGGCGATCGCCTGGCGCTTGATATCGATAATGCGTTCTCCGAGCTTTCGGAGAACCTGATCACCGGGTTCCGCGACCAGGAAGACTATGAAGGATTCAAGATGGCCTGCATCGTCAACTTTGGACTGGACACGGGGATCACGGATGAAGAATTGAAGAAGGGCGATCTCAATACGGTGATCGACAAACTATACGCGGAGGCTATGGATAGCTATACGATGCGTAAGGAGGATCTCAAGAAACAATCGATTCCTGTGTTTAAGAATATCAGGACATCGCAGGGCAGTCATATCGAGAATGTCGTGGTGCCTTTTTCGGATGGACGAAAGGCATTGAATGTACTTGCTTCCCTGGACAAGACCCTGGAGTCGGGTGGTGCGGAACTGGCGAATTCATTGGAGAAGACCATTACGCTCTTAGTGATCGATGATGCATGGAAGGAGCATTTGCGTTCGATGGACGATCTTAAGCAGAGTGTGCAGACGGCCTATCTTGAGCAGAAGGATCCGTTGGTGATCTATAAGGTGGAGGCGTTCCAGCAATTCAAGAATATGGGTTCGGATGTGAACAAGGATATCGTTTCCTTTCTTTCACACGCCTCGATACCGGTGCAGCAGCAGGATGCGCCGTTGAAAGAAGGGCGGGTTGAGAAGACTGACTATAGTAAGATGCGGGCGAATAAGGAGGAGATTGAAGCGGCCGGCGACGACTACGCGGCAAATGAAAAGGACTATTTTGACCCGAATGGCGGGACTGCGGTAAAGCAGGAGCCGATCAAGGTGGCGCCGAAGATCGGGCGTAATGATCCTTGTCCGTGTGGGAGTGGTAAGAAATACAAGCAATGTCATGGCAAGGATGCCTAGATAAAAATCATTGAAAATCAAGCGAAAGCGGCGGGTTGTTACCTGCCGCTTTTTTGTTGGCTGATTTGGCTGATCTGGGTTGGCAACCCGGGATCGAGGTTGGCAACCCGTATTTTGAGTAGATTTACTATTGCATGATCGTAGAATCCTGAATACCTTTATGTCCGAGTACGAAGTATCTATCCCTATACACACAAGTGTTAGTAGACTAAACACAACAATCATTCGACATCCCGGCTACGGGTTACAACATATTCAACAATGGACGGTTGGAAAAAAGAACGGTCCCGCTTTGTGGCGGGACCGTTGTTATTTACTCCATTTCATTTCTCAGAATCCTTTGAGCTTGTACTTTTCGCTGTATTTCTGATTCAATTGTTTTTGTTTATCGGTCAGATCGATCTTCCTCCCTTGAATAAAGGCATCCGTAATGATGCTCGTCCTCATATCCAGGATATCGCCTTCGCTGATCACGATATTCGCATCCTTTCCTACTTCCAGGCTACCCGCTCTATCCGATACTCCAAGGATCTTCGCTGCATTCAGCGTGATCGCCTGCAACGCTTCTTCCTTGGTCAGGCCATAGGCCGCAGCAGTACCTGCATTGAAGGCCAGGTTCCTTCCGCGTGTCTCCCCATTGTCATCCGAGATGGAGAATAAAACCCCTGCCTTTTGCAGCAAGGCCGCCGTCTTGTAGGGCTGATCAACATCATCGTCTTCCATCGTCGGCAGGCTATGCGGTTCCTGCAGGATCACCGACACATTATGCTTCTTCAGCAGATCCGCTACCTGCCAGCTATCACTTCCACCCACGATCACCATATCGAACCCGAATTCCTTCACGAAGTCCAACGCCACCAATATCTGTTTGATCGTATTGGCATGTACATATAGTTTCTGTTTCTTCTCAAACAACCCCTTCACTGCCGCAAATTTCAGATTGCTTTCTGCATGTGACGGCTCGGCG
>DATHKS010000490.1:0-3231 GCA_035488975.1 Chitinophagaceae bacterium
ATAAAAAGATAATCTATGATCTCAGTTCAATCAACAACAGTCCAGGAAGTATGGGATGTCCTGCTCAACATCGACAAAGCATTAGTGGAAAAAAATGCAGTAGAATTAGAGCGATTGATCTCCCCCGACTTCATCGGCGCCGCACCCACAGGTCAATCCTTTACAAAAGAAGCCTACATACAGCATCACTGCAAACCCGGTTTCGGTATCATGGCCCTTACAGAGGAAGGCATTGACGCCACCGCGATCCGGTTTTACGGTAATACGGCCGTCGTTAACCGTCGCGCCCATTCTCAATTTAAATTACCGGCAGGAAACCTGGTGGAATACGATGTGCAGAGACTGGAAGTATTGTTAAAAGCCAATAACGAGTGGCAACTGGTCAGCGGCCAGGGAACACAGGTCATGCAACTTGCGCGACCTAACTAACCAATGCGGGAAACAATAGGAGAACTATCTGGTGTGCTGATGAACCGGTAACCGACTCCCGATTCCGTTAGTAGATGCTCGGGCCTGTTGGGATCGTCTTCTATTTTCTTCCTTATCTGTGCTATAAAGACTCTCAGGTATTGCGACTGGCTTATGAAACCCGGTCCCCAAACCGCCCGCAGCAGGTATTGATGCGTCAACACCTTGCCATCGTTTCTGGCGAAAAGGGAAAGAAGATTGTATTCGGTATTCGTAAGTTTGACCAGCTTGTCATTCTTCCTGACCGTTCTCGTCAATAGATCGATCTGCAGATCCTTCGAATTGATGATCGGTTCGCTTTCCTCCATTATCGAACTTCGCAAGGCGGACCGTATCCTCGCCAGCAGTTCGCCGGTGCGGAATGGTTTGGACAAGTAATCGTTGGCGCCCTTGTCAAGTGCCCTGATGATTACCTCTTCACTATTCTGAACCGAGAGGATGATGATAGGCCCGGTATGCCATTCCCTCAGCTCCTGCAATATGATCATTCCATTTTTATCCGGAAGCCCGAGATCGAGAAGAATGAGATCCGGCGGATGATTGGAGGCCATAACGAGCCCCTCATTTCCCGTCGCGGCTTCGGTTACGCCATAGTTATTGGTCTTAAGCGTGATCTCGAGCATTCTGCGGATCTGTTCCTCGTCGTCTATGATCAATATTTCGGCCTTGTTCATGGTGATACCGTTAGATAAGATGTTTCACACGGAATTTCGATGGTAAACCTTGCGCCGCCGGTATCTATATTCTCCAGGCGTACATTGCCCTTTAATGCTTCGATGAAGCCTTTCACGATCGACAGGCCGAGGCCGGTGCCGCCGGCCTTGCTATACCTGAGCCGGTAGAACTTGTCGAATACATTCCCTATTTCCCCGGATGGAAATCCTTCGCCATTGTCCTCGATAATGAGTTGTAAGATATCCACATGAATAACGGCAATGATATTGATTACGCTGCCGGGCCGGGTGTACAGGCTCGCATTGTTGAGTAAATTATAGATAGACTGGCCAAGCAATACTTTATCAGTCTTGATCAGCGGGAGATTTGGGTTTATATTGATCGAGATCTTTTGCGTGATCCCGTTTTCCTCGATCTTCCTGGTAATATCATAGACCAGCTCACCTACATCGCACCAGTCGATCTTCGGTTTGATGAACCCCGATTCGAGCCTCGACATATTAAGCAGGTTCTCCACCTGCTGGTTCAACCGCAGCGAAGCCTTCGATATTTCGTTGATCAATTCATCCTTGTTCTCGCCGGTGAGATTGTCATTCCCCGACTGCAGGTTGTCCGTAGCCGCGATGATCGTGGCAATCGGAGTTCTTAATTCATGGGAAAGCGAGTTCAGTAACGTGTCATACAATTTCAACGTATTGGCCTTTTCTTCCTTTTTCCTGGAAGCGTTCTCTACCTGCCTGATCTTGTAGGTGAGCACGGCACTGATCATGGCAATAACGAAATACATGCCCAGCAGGATCGCATCGTCTGTATTTCCCACATGAACGTTAAAACGAGGCGGGATAAAGAAGAAGTCCCATATAAAGGCGCTTAACGTGGCCGAGACGAGTACCGGCAGTATATCAAACGAAATGGCGATGAGCGAGACCGTCAGCAATAATATGAATGCGATGACGCGGTATCCGAGATAAGCGGAGATCACATAGCAGACGGTCGCTACCACCAATACCAAACCAAGGCTCAGCCAATATTGTCTCCGGTTGCCTGTCATTTATACGGCAAATGTAGGTTGCCGGGAATAAGTAAGTAACAATGCGATTGGAACGGGTATAAAGATTTTATAAAGATTTCGCCGGGAACGGCTTTTTTCCCTCTTTTTGAAGCCCGCTGTTCTACTTTTACTCTTCGCAATTTATTTCATTAAATGTCTTCACAGAATAAAGTATCCTTTGCAGGTCTTCTCATAGCATTAGGAATCATTTACGGCGATATTGGCACTTCGCCACTGTATGTTCTGAACTCCATAATGAGCGGTAAGATAATTACCGAAGATCTTGTTATAGGAGCCTTGTCCTTGATAATCTGGACCCTGACACTTCAAACAACGATTAAGTATGTAATCCTGACGCTCAATGCAGATAACCGGGGAGAGGGTGGGATTTTTTCATTGTTTGCCCTGGTTCGGCGAAGACGAAGATGGCTGGTTTTGCCAGCCATGATCGGCGGAGCTGCACTGTTGGCGGATGGCATGATAACCCCGCCTATTTCTGTGACCTCAGCGGTGGAGGGCCTAAAACAAGTCCCCGTCTTATCCGCTATCACTCAAACCACAATTATCTACATAGTCTTAGGCATTCTAACCGCACTCTTTTTTATTCAACAGTTTGGAACCGCATTCATCGGTAAGTTTTTTGGGCCAATAATGGCCTGTTGGTTCGTCATGCTGGCATTGCTGGGTATGATTCATCTGTCGGATGATCTGAAAATACTCAAGGCATTTAGTCCCCACTATGGCATCGAACTACTGGTCAGATATCCCAGGGGATTTTACATTCTCGGAGGAGTCTTTCTTTGTACCACGGGTGCCGAGGCGCTTTACTCAGACCTGGGCCACTGCGGGAAATGGAATATCAGGAATTCGTGGATTTTCGTAAAGACCTGTCTGATCGTTAACTATTTGGGACAAGGCGCTTGGTTATTAAGCCATTACAATGGCCAGCTAATAACTCCGGAGATGATCAACGCCGGTTTCAATCCGTTCTATGGAGTCATGCCTGATTGGTTCCTTTACTTCGGCATTGCAATAGC
>DATHKS010000491.1:0-8509 GCA_035488975.1 Chitinophagaceae bacterium
CTTCCAGCCATCGGACGTCCAGGGAATAATGGAGGACAACTTTGGTTATAATACGGATGCCGATTACAATTGGCTGGACCTCGTTACCCGAAAGGGTCAGCAGCAGCAGGTCAACCTTTCCGCATCGGGCGGAGATGCACGCACGCAGTTCTTCATATCCGGCGGGTACTTCAAGCAACAGAGCCCGGTGATCGGCTCCGACCTGAAGAGATATTCCGGTAATATCACCCTCCGTCATCAGATAGACAAGAGATTTGCAACGGGCCTCAATCTGAATATCTCCACGTTTCACCAGATGGGTCAATCGGAATCGGCCAATTTCCGTAACCCGATACTCGCTTCTTTCGGCCTGCTGCCGACCCAGGAAGCCTTCGATCCGGATGGCAACCCGAGCTATGACGAGACGGTCTTCGGCCAGATATTCAATCCTCTTGCGATAAAGAAATTCGACAAGCAGTCTAACCAGACCACGAAGATCCTCGGATCGACCTTCCTGGAATATAAGCTGCTCGACAACCTTAAGCTTTCGACCAGGTTTGGCGTCGACTATAATAATATCGAAGAGTACCTGTACCAGAATCCCTATTTCGGCGACGCGATAACCATTGGCGGCTACAGCGCGAACAACTACAACAGGCTGAGCAATTGGGTGTGGACCAACCTGGCCGACTATACGTTTCATGCTTTGTCGGATAAGCTCGATGGTTCCGTGACGGTCGGCTACGAGGCGCAGCGTTCGAAGAGCGTGACGCAATCGGCGGATGGTAATGTGGTCCCAAAGAATCTCAGTGTAGTGTATCCTCAGCCGGCGGTACCCACTACCGCTTCGATCACCGGTTCCGATTATGCATTCACTTCGTTGCTTTCGCGGGCGCAGTTGAACTTCCTGGGGAGGTATAGCATATCCGGTAGTGTCCGCAACGACGGATCCTCAAGATTCGGCGCAGACAAGCGGTACGGTACATTCTGGAGCATCGGTGCGGCCTGGAATATCGATGAGGAAGAATTCATGAAAGGCATCACTGCGATATCTGCATTTAAACTACGGGCATCTTACGGCGTGAATGGTAATGCGGGGATCGGCAACTATGACTCACGCAGTATATTTCTTTTCTCAAGCACCTATAATGGCGCACCTGCCAGCTTCCAGAACAGCGTGGGAAATCCCGGGCTGACCTGGGAACAGAACAAGCCGTTCGATGTCGGCATCGAGGTAGGCTTATTGAAAAATCGCATCACGATCGAGGCGGATTATTATAAGAGGAAGACGGACCAGTTGCTGCTTGCAGAACCATTATCCGCCACCAGTGGTTTCACCACCTACAATAATAACGTGGGCGCAATGGAGAACAAGGGCGTGGAATTAACCATCAATGCGACGCCGGTGAAGACGAAGGATTTCGCCTGGACGATTTCTCTCAATACGGCCTGGAACAAGAACAAGGTAACGCGGCTGCGCGAGGGATCGGATGAGATCGTGGGAAATCCTTTCACGTTGAAGGTGGGTTATGATGTACAATCTTATTACCTGCGCCAGTGGGCGGGGGTGGATCCTGCCAATGGAGATCCGTTGTGGTACAAGGACGGAACGAAGGGTGAGACCACGAATGATTATACGGAGGCAAAGCGACTGATCAAGGGCAATGCATCGCCAAAGGGTTTTGGAGGAGTGAGCACTTCGCTTACCTATAAGTTCATCACGGTGGATGCGCAATTCAACTATCAATATGGAAATGATATTTATAGTCAGTGGGATTTCATATTCGTCAGCGATGGAGTGTTCACCGGGTTGAATCATAACAGGACGGAGCTGCGTCGCTGGCGCAAGGCGGGCGATATTACGGATGTTCCGAGGTTCGAGTACAATGTCGGCAACTCGTCGAGTGATCCATCCAGCCGGTATGTATATGACGGAGACTTCATCCGCTTGCGTAATCTTAGCCTGGGCTTCGATCTTCCGGCGAAATTGGCGCAGAGGGCGGGTCTTGCCGGAGCGAAGATCTATGTGCGCGGGTCGAATATCTGGACGAAGACCTTCGATAAGAACCTTACGATGGATCCTGAGCAACCGATCGGCGGTTTGACGGATCTGCAGTTCTTCAACCCGAAGTCTTATACCATTGGGCTGACGCTGCAGTTGTGAGGTCCTTGAGTCCGGGTTGCCAACCCTGCAAGTTAAAACCAAAATGATTGATTATTAATACATAAACTCATTCAGATGAAAGTGATCATACACAAAATACTTCCCGCCCTGTTCGGCATGTTGCTCATGACGGGTTGCAAGAAGTCATTCCTCGAACGGGAACCCTATGGTGGTCTTCCCACCGCCGATGCATTGAAAACAGTGGACGACATGGAAACGGCGCTCAATGGCGTGTACGCCGACATGCGGGGCTCCGGGTTGTTTGGCCGGGCAATCCCACTGATCGGCGACCTGTTGAGCGATAATGTTTATTTGTCCCCGACCAACAGTAACCGGTACACCTCCGTTTACCTGGCGAACTATACCGTGAATAATACCGATGTGCAGGGTATCTGGAACGGCTCCTACAATACGATCCTGGATGCCAACAATATCATCAACTCGTCCTTGACAGGCACAGAAAAGGCGGATGAATTCCGCGGAGAGGCGCTTGCCGTCAGGGCGCTAATGTATTTTGAGCTGGTGAAACATTTTGCAAAACCCTATACTGTCGATCCTGGCTCGATGGGTGTGCCACTCATCCTGACTTACGATGCATTTAAGAAACCGACACGCAATACCGTCGCCGAAGTGTACACCCAGATCGAAAAGGATCTGAAGGATGCCATGCCGTTGATGACACTCCCCCGCAGCTCCGGTTATTTTTCCGCTGCTGCAGCCGAGGCCTTGCTCGCGCGCATGTACACCTTCAAGGCCGACTGGCCCAATGCGCTTGCTGCCGCGGAGGATGTGATAGACAACAGCGGATATTCACTCGTCACCCTAAACCGCGTGGCGGGTTACTGGGCGTCGAATACACCGAGGAATGATGGGATCGAGACATTGTTCGAGATCGTGAACGACCTGGTCGGCAATGCCGCAAACGATGCATTGGCTTCCTTCTATGATCAGGCCGCCTATGGAGATGCATTATGTTCGCAATCGTTGTACAACATGTATTCGAATACCGATGTACGCAAGTCTCTCATACTTACTTTCAGTCCACGCCGTGGCAATGTGAAAGTGGTGAATAAATATCCTAACACCTCGCAGCCCGATAAGGATGAGGTGAAGGTGATCCGCATGTCGGAGGTCTTTCTGATCGCCGCCGAGGCTGCATCTCATGGCGGTGCAGCCAGCGAGGCATTGGCAAAGGATTATCTCAATGCCGTTGCTACCGAGCGCGACCCCAACTTCGCAGGATACTTATCTACGGGAGCCGCGTTGCTTGAAGATATTTTACTCGAAAGGAGGAAGGAACTCGCATTCGAAGGACACCGGTACTGGGACCTCGTTCGTTACAACCGGGATGTTGTAAGGGTGAACCTTTCGAACAACTATGCAGGCGCGCCACTGGTGATACCCGCATCGAGTGTTCGCCGGATCTTCCCGATTCCGCAATCGGAGCTGGATGCCAACCCAGCCATTCGCACGCAACAGAATCCAGGGTACTGATATTAAAGTTGAATGATGGCTATACGTAGAGGGCTGCCTTTGCTGGCGGCCCTTTTTACAATTAGCCAATTTGGTAATTTGGCAATGTGCCAATTGTGCGTGCTATGAGAAATTCCTTGTGGTCCTTGTGCATGCCTTGTGTTCTCCGTGGTTATTGTATTTCTTCGTGTCTCTTCGTGCCTTTGTGGCTTAGTGGTTCAAAAAAATCTCATTAGCCACCCAACACCACTATTCTACCACTCATCATGCAACCCCCGATTCCACCCTTGTTCGTTTTTGATTGAGCATCCGATTCTTCCATTTCGGCACCTGATTTGGTCGGTTATTTTCATGGTTGAGTAACACGCATTCGTTTGCAATGGATTAACCAGCTATTTTTATGAAGCAATTGAAAATCACGGGCACTAGCCTGTAATTATAAAGACAGTTTTCTCATGTGAACGGTCAAAAAGACCTAAAGCAGGTGGCTTTCCAGTCGGCCTGCTTTTTTTTTTCGTACACTGAGTCCCGGCTTCTTTCAATCAACGCTGCGAGGAATGAAAAACGAGAATGCGATAGCGATGAAGTTCCTGGAGAAGAATAAGGAAATTATGATACAAAAGGATTGCTAACATAAAGGGTAGGATTGAGGTTGATGAATGAACATGAAACGTGAAACGTCAATCGCGAATAGAAGAATCGTTGCGAATCGTATTTCACATTTACCGTAATTATAAATATGGGGACCCTGATCGATTGGAATATTCTTACAGCGGAGTGTTGTTACCTGCGTACCGGCAGGCAGGTTCACGATTGACGTCTCACGTTTCACGTCGACAAATCCATCACGAATATAGTAACTGGCCCGACACCTGGCAATACCACGTAAGTGGTAAATCTGTGCGTTCAGTCATCTATGCCGCATAAGGATTATCTTAGCGCCTTTAAAAAATCGTTTATCATGGGAAATGAGAAAAGTTCGGCCTCAGGCAAGGATAAAAGTCAAGGGGTATCCATACATAAGGAAATGCGCAATGCTACCAATCCCGCTTATTTAAAATTATTAGACACCGAAGACCTCCGCGATGAGTTCCTGGTTGAAACATTATTCAGCGAGGACTCCATTCATGCGGTGTACACCCTGCACGACCGGATGATCATTATGGGCGTGCGCCCTATGGCGTCTTCGATCGAGTTGCCTGCACTGGAAGAATGGACAAAGGCCGCCTTCTTCCTCGAGCGCAGGGAGTGTGGCATCATCAATACCGGTGGCGCAGGAACAGTAGAGGTAGATGGGAAGAAATTCGAGCTGGCCAAGAAAGAATGTCTCTATATCGGCAAAGGAAGCCGCCAGGTGATCTTCAGTAGCAGCAAGGCAAATGAACCGGCCGATTTCTACATCAATAGCTGTCCTGCCCACCAGGAATATCCGGCTACCAAGGCCAGCTTATCGGATGCCAACCAGGTAAACCTTGGCCAGGCATTGAACTCCAACGAACGCACCATTTATCAATACATACACGAGGCCGGCATACAGAGCTGCCAGCTCGTAATGGGACTCACCTCATTCAAGGGAAACAGCATCTGGAATACATTTCCCCCGCATACCCATATGCGCAGGATGGAGGTGTATTGCTATTTCGACGTGCCGGAAAATCAACTTATCATGCACTTCATGGGTGAACCCGAAGAGACGAGGCATCTGGTTATCCGGAATAAGCAAGCCGTGATCTCTCCCGAGTGGTCTATTCACGCGGGCGTAGGCACACAGCCTTATTCATTCATCTGGGGAATGGCAGGCGAGAACAAGGCATTCACGGATATGGATGCCGTGGCCATCGATCATCTAAAATAAAAAACTACATGACTATACTGGATCAATTCAGGCTGGATGGAAAGACAGCCCTGGTCACCGGGTGCAACAGGGGCATAGGCAAGGCAATGGCTATCGGTCTTGCAGAAGCCGGCGCGGATATCATCGGCGTATCGGCTACATTGACCACGGAGAGTGATGTGGCGGTTGAAGTAAGGAAGACCGGCAGGAAGTTTACCGCATACAGTTGCGACTTCGGGGACAGGCCCGCCCTCTATGACTTCATTAATAAAGTGAAGAACGACTTCGCGCAGATCGATATCCTGGTGAACAATGCAGGCATCATTCTTCGCGAACCTATCGCGGAGCATTCGGATGAGTATTGGGACAAGGTAATCGCCGTAAATCAACACGCGCCTTTCATCCTTACGCGGGAGATTGGAAAAAGAATGGTAGAACGCAAACAGGGAAAGATCATCTTCACGGCTTCACTACTGACCTTCCAGGGAGGCATCATGGTGCCGGGCTATGCTGCCAGCAAGGGAGCAGTCGGATCGCTGGTGAAAGCTTTTGCCAACGAGTGGGCCGCCAGCGGTGTGAATGTGAATGCGATTGCACCCGGCTATATCAGCACCGATAATACCGAGGCGCTGCGCAATGATGCGAAGAGAAGCGAATCCATTCTTGCCCGTATTCCCGCCGGACGGTGGGGAGAGCCTGGTGACTTCATGGGACCGATCGTCTTCCTCTCATCCGAAGCTTCGAAATATATTCATGGGACTGTAATGCTGGTGGATGGAGGGTGGATGGGCAGGTAATTTGTCGATTAGCGTGTTGTTACTGTAGCACGCTTACACTAGAAATTCAAAATTAAAAAGTCAAAATTAAAAAACAGAGACTGCCCTCTGCAGGCCTAATTCCCTATTCCTAAATATGACCTGTTGTTTCGAATTGCGGAACAGGATACTACAGGATAGTTGCCGTTCTTCATTTGCGTTTATTGTTTCCCTATTGCCATACTGAAAAAATAAACCATGCTGATCATTACCGGAATCATCTTCCATTTCCTCGGCGGATTCGCCTCGGGGAGTTTTTATCTTCCATATAAAAAAGTAAAAGGGTGGGCCTGGGAAAGCTACTGGATCGTGGGAGGATTATTCTCCTGGCTGTTCGTTCCCCTGGTTGCGGCCTGGCTTACCGTACCGGATTTCTTCACCATTATCCGTACGGCAAGTCCGGGCACAGTGTTCTGGACCTATGTGATGGGATTGCTTTGGGGCATCGGCGGTCTCACGTTCGGCCTCGCCATGCGATACCTGGGTCTTTCATTGGGAATGGCCGTGGCATTGGGCTTTACGTCGGCCTTTGGAGCGTTGATCCCCCCGATCTACCGTGATCTCTTTGTAGGAAATGCGGGACAGACATTCAGTGGAATGCTCGATTCGAGAGGCGGGCTCATTATCCTCGGCGGTGTATTGGTCTGCCTGCTTGGCATCGCGATCTGCGGGCGCGCCGGTGTATTAAAGGAAAGGGAGTTGTCTGATGCCCAGAAGAAGGAAGGTGTCAAGGAATTCAACCTGAAGAAAGGAATCATCGTTGCCGTTGTGTCCGGCATACTCAGCGCCTGCTTCAATTTCGGCATAGAGGCGGGTAAGGAAATGGGTGTGATGGCGGAACAGGCTGGCGCCAATTCGCTCTTCCGCAACAACGTGATCTTCGTGGTGGTGCTCTGGGGTGGACTAACCACAAATTTCATCTGGTGTATGCTGCTGAATGCAAGGAATAAGACCTTCGGAGATTATACCGATAAGAAAACGCCGCTCAGCCGTAACTATCTCTTTGCCGCATTGGCCGGCACTACCTGGTTTCTCCAGTTCTTCTTCTATGGCATGGGCGAGAGCCGCCTCGGTAATGGGGCGAGCTCGTGGATACTGCACATGGCCTTCATCATCCTGGTCTCGAGCATGTGGGGTATTACGCTGAAGGAATGGAAGGGTGTGAGCGCCGTTACGTTCCGTACCATACTCGCGGGAATCATCGTTATCATTCTTTCGGTCGTGTTGGTTGGATATGGGAATTCATTGTGATCTGTGGGACATAGCGCCCCATGCGAATCTTTCGAAATAAAATAATACATTCGACAAGCCAATATTCTATTTGTTTAGGCAGGATAGTACAGGATAGGAAATAGATGATTGGGTCAGAATTTCGTTTTCCGGATTTGAGTGAGTCAAGCCGGCTTGCCAGTGAGCCAATGTGTTGATTTTTCATCGTAATCTTCACGCTGCACACGTGAACGGGCAGGTAAACCATGACTTATGTTTCTGACAGAAAATGAAAGCGCCCTGCCTTACTTTCCCTTACCTGTATTCTTTTTTCGGAAAGCTGCAAGCGACGCTTTTGTCACTAACTATGACCATGGCGGAAGTACGGGTATACCAGGATCATTTAATTTCTTAATTTATTTGTTTCCTGCCCGCCGGGGTAGCAGGCAGATCATAAACGCAAACTATGCGTGATACCAAGACCGTTTCGTTTAAGCATGTAAGCTATTTGTGGGATGAGGCTGAGGCTGCGAAGCTCGCCGGCGATGAGGTAGCTCTCTTACTATATCGTTCCAATCTCCTGGGCGCCGATCTTCGCCTCACCAATTATGGAGGAGGCAATACGAGTTGTAAGGTCGTGGAGAAGGATCCCCTCACGGGGAAACCCACTGATGTCATGTGGGTCAAAGGTTCCGGTGGCGACCTCGGTTCATTGAAGCGAAGCGGACTTTCCGCCTTGTACATGGATCGTCTCCTTTCACTCAAACAGGTGTACCGCGGTCTCGCCCACGAGGATGAGATGGTCGCACTCTTCAATCATTGCATCTTCGATCTCGATTCCAGGGCGCCTTCGATCGATACACCGCTTCATGCATTTCTTCCATTCAAACACATCGATCATTTACACCCGGATGCCGCCATTGCCATCGCAGCCTCCAGGGATGGTAAAGAAATAAATCAGCAACTATTCAATGGGCAGATCGGGTGGGTGGACTGGCAGCGCCCCGGCTTCGATCTCGGCCTCAAATTAAAGGC
>DATHKS010000492.1:0-3029 GCA_035488975.1 Chitinophagaceae bacterium
ATCGCTGACATAAATAAGATTCACTGCCTTTGCAGTGGCCTTCGGATCGCCCAGTATCTTGATGAACCGTTTCTGCGGCATGCTGATGTCGTCGGTCAGGTGGACTACCATATCAGAGTTTTATATCACGTTCATTACCTCCATCTCCTTTGCTACCTGTCAGCACCCGGTCCTTTGCAAGATCCTGTATCTTCTCGATGACTTTCCTGTCCATCAGACTTTTAGTGTCTCCCATGATTTTTTCATTTGATAAAACAGAAATTATACCACTTAATGGATGGAGATGTAGCGAGTGAATGTTGCCAGTTTTTGTTGAGAGCATTCTACTGTTTCGGCTGTCTTGATTACCAGAATTACTTCCTGCAATGGCAGGAGTTTTGCCTTACCTTGGAAATGTCACGATGGATACAGGGAAAAGCGGCGGAAAACGCTATGAAAAAATGCAGGATAACCGGGCAGGGAAAGGCAAATAAGATGGCAACAAAGTGAGTAAAATAATTCCCATCCATCAACCGATATTATTTGAGAACAGGAAAGCAGCGGTGTTTTTCACTATTTTCATGGAAAGAATTCTTAGATGAACAGGATAAGGCCCGATGTTGATATTGTCAATGATGTATTGCAGGCAGTGCTGTCCGTTCAGCCCACGTCCTCCTTTGCTCAAAGTTTATTGAAGCAATACCAGGAGCGGGGAGGTTTGAGCAAGAAGCAACTGGAAGGTATCCACGACAAGGCAGCGAAATTGAAATGTGTACCAGAACAGAAACTGGCAACGCTGGAGGCTATCATCATGAGGAAGCCCACGCGGTATAAATCGGCGCTTCCCGCAGCAACGCCCATGTACACCCGCGACGAAGCTCTGAAGGAGGTGCTGGATAGGATCCTTGCAAAGTATCCTCAGCATAAGAGAGTGCTTTTTCTCCGGTCAAAATATGAGAATAACGAAATCCTTACTCCGGCGGAAACGACCGAGCTGCAGCGTTTCGAAAAACTTCTTACCTGAGTGGAGAGCCGCGGGCTCCGAACGATAAATAATTATAATCAAATCAAAGAATGCCTTCGCGGATCATCTACATAATGGGAGTATCCGGTTCCGGGAAGACCACCATCGGCCGGAAGCTTTCAACTGTCACAGGCATTCCATTTTTCGACGGCGACGACTATCATTCAGCCGCAAACAAGAAGAAAATGGAAAGCGGCCATCCGTTGAATGATGATGACCGCCGCGACTGGCTCATAAGCCTGAATGATCTCGCCAGGAAGCAGTCCGCAACGGAAGGAGCGATCATCGCGTGTTCCGCGCTAAAGGAGAAGTACAGGGAATTGCTGGAAGAGGGGATCAAAGCCAGGGTCGACTGGATATTACTGCAGGGCAATTTTCAACTCATTAGCCAAAGGATCCATGAAAGGAAGGGACATTTTATGGCCGCCGATCTGCTTGCTTCGCAATTCGACACACTCGAACTGCCGACCAATGCCATCCTGGTGGATGTAACGCAGTCGCCGGAGGAAATCGTCAGCCGTTTGATCGGGCAACTTGACCTTCAGTGAACAATGTGTCACGATAAAAAGTCCAATGGAAGTATTATTCTTCCATTGGACTGGCATAGCAACGTGAATCGTGAACCTGCCTGCGCTACAGCTCCGGCAGGCAGGTCGGTAATTAAGTCAAAAGTAAAAATTCAAAATTCAAAATTCAAAAACCTCATTCGAGGAGTGAAACAGTTCAATAGATCTCGCCCGCTAAGGCCTAATTCCCAATTCCCGATTCCTTGCTTTTCTCCTCAACCTGCCGGTTCAAAATTCACCAACAGCCGCCCCTGTTTCAATTCATTGGAGACGTAATACAGGCCCAGCTTGCTCTTGTTCGATTGCAGTTGAAGAATGTCTTTCATGCTGCAGGTCATCACGGCATCGGAGGAGGAGACATCCTTGAAGTGCCATTCTTTAAGGACATTGTTCTGTGCATCCTTGATGAGCAGTGCGCGGCCTTTTCCAACCTCGCTGCAATGGCGATACTTCACTTTCAATTCATCACTTGCCGACATACGGTCCAGTTGAACAGTACTGACGGTGTTGAGACCCGTACCATAGTGCTGGAATAATAACTTGTCATTCAAATACACTTCGAAGCCTTCGCCGCCTTTTTTAGAGGAGAAGGAGGAGAGTCCAAGCTGGACTGCCAGCAGCGTGATCAGGACTGCAAGAGATCTTCTGATAATCGGTTTCATAATTAAAGAGTTTAATGACTAAATTGAATACACCGTAGTGCATTGTTTTCACCACAAAAGAAGCATGTCGCCGGACTCTTAACCAATTTCTTTGACGACAAGGACGCCAGGCTTGATGAGCAGCAGGATCGGGGATGAGGTAGGGCGCTGGAATAAGGAATAAGGAATAGGGAATAGTGAATGAGAATTGGGAATAGACAGCATTGACGTTGGCGATGACTTTCACGATGATTATATTTACAGATAAATCAACGGGTCGCGGATGGTACTATCAACAGGTAAGAAATTTTTTGTAGCAATATTGCTGATTGCATGTCTCCTTGTCTTGACGAAGTATATCCTGTTCAAGAAGTCTCCCCGCTACTATCGGCGGCATTTCAAGAGCGAGTATGCGCGATATTCGATAAGCGAAGGGAAGAAGCTGGCGAATTTTGTTCCGTTCAAGACCATCCGTATGATGCAGAACGAAAGCTTGCCGGCAGAATACCGTGTGGACAATCTCGGTGGCAATATCGTGGGGTTCATCCCGCTGGGCTTCCTCCTTCCTCTTTTATTCCTTCCATGCAGGAGATGGTGGAAGACCATTGCCGCTATCTTTTTTGTCAGCCTTGGATTCGAGACGGTGCAACTACTCACAGGCCTCGGAATATTCGATGTAGATGATCTCATCCTAAATGTAGCTGGCGGAATGATAGGATATATCCTTTTCCTGCTGTTCTTCGGACGCCGGGGCCGGAGGACTGTGACGGAGACCCTGTCTTAGATGCGTTATTCTCCCACCCTTGAATCAACGCCATC
>DATHKS010000493.1:0-6810 GCA_035488975.1 Chitinophagaceae bacterium
GGCCCGACCTCATATCGCATCTTTTTTAGTACGCATGTATTCCAGGATATCACCACAATCGATGGCGGGCTTGCCGCTTACATCTCCGTTAAACCAGTATATCCATGCCTCGACTATTCCCTCTCCCGATATTATGCCGGCCAGTTCCCTGCGATAGAGTGGACGCTCATGCGCCTCTACCAGCACACCTTCATAGTCATCGAGCTGCGAGAAGGCCCAGGAGAGCTCCCTCGGGTTATTGATTCCATATAGTTCCCCGACTATAAACGCCTCATCCGTTGAAGGAATGGCAGCGGGATAGTCCCCCATATCATACAGCCTGCCTTTTACCTTACCCTCACCCAGCAGCGTGAAGTAGCGGCTGATGTATTCGTAGGCAGGGCTTCGAAAACCGCTGCGAAGGGAACCATAAACGAACAACTTACTGTTTCCGGGATCTGTCATACCTTAAAAGTACAACGGGTGTGCGAATAAAAATCAAGATTCAACGAGGAATACATAGACTTCTTTGGGGCCATGAACGCCGACTACAAGCGTCTTTTCGATGTCTGCCGTACGGCTGGGGCCGGTGGCGAAGGTGATGAGAGAAGGAAGATTATCGCGGTTGTATTTATCTTTTACCAATTGAAGCGCATCCTTTACGTCATACACCAATTGGTTGGAAAATGCGATGCATATATGAACAGGCGCATAGACGCTGGTAGCCCGGCCGCTTTGTTGACCGGTGCTCATCACGATGGAGCCCGTTCGGGCAACGAGGCATTCACAACCGGTGATCGAGACATCGCAACCGGCCAGGTCAGTTCTAACTATTCTTTCCCCCAATTCTATCCCGGTCTGCTGTAAAAGTGCATCCTCCACGCAATACACTTTCTGCCAGTCCATCTTGCGAACGAGGCTGCTGAGCTGGAAGGCCAGTTCCTGGCGGTTTATGCAGAATATGAACCGTCCCTGCAATTTGCTGAACTGTTCGGCGAATTCTATTTCTGCTTCCTGTTCCAACGGCTGGAAGACGGACTCATTGCCTTCGCTTCGTGGAAATGGAAGAGGCGTTGAATCACTCAACGCCTTCCGTATTTTTTTAAGAATGTTTTCTTTTGAAGGAGAAACGTTCATGCAGCTTTACATTTATGGTAATGCCTTTTTGGTAACATCGCTGTCGTAAGGAGGTACGCCGGCCGAGATCTCTCCATTCTCACCAGTCAGCACCGAGTTGTCATCCACAAGGGATTTCTTCTCTTCGTACGGGCGCTTTCCTATGAGCAATTCAACATCGCTCTGGAATAATACTTCCTTTTCAAGCAAGGCCTCCGCGAGTTTCTCTACCTGTTGTCTCTTCTCTGTCAAAAGGGCCTTCGTCCGTACGTAAGCATCGTCTATCAGCTTCCTGACTTCCTGGTCAATGATCTTCGATGTCTCTTCGGAATAAGGCTTGGTGAAGCTGGTTTCCTGCTGTGGATCATAAAAGCTCACGTTGCCTACCTTGTCGTTCATACCATATACGGTGACCATGGCGTACGCCGTACGCGTGATCTGCTGAAGGTCATTCTGTGCACCGGTGGAGATCTTACCGAAGAAGATATCTTCACTTGCCCTTCCGCCGAGCGTCATACATATCTGGTCGCTGAGCTGGTCGGTATTATAAAGGTATTGTTCCTTTGGAGTGTACTGCGCATATCCCAATGCAGCCGTACCTCTTGGAACGATCGTTACTTTAAGAAGAGGGTAAGCATGTTCGAGGAACCAGCCGCAGATCGCATGACCCGCTTCGTGGTAGGCGATGATCTTCTTCTCATCGGGAGAAATGATCTTGTTCTTTTTCTCCAATCCACCGATCACCCTGTCTACTGCATCCTGGAAATCCTGCATGTCGACTGCGGTCTTTCCTTTTCTCGCCGCGATCAGTGCAGCTTCATTACACACGTTGGCAATATCCGCACCTGCGAAACCAGGAGTCTGTTCTGCGAGTTTATGAATATCGAGGGTCTCGGAGATCTTGATCGGCTTCAGGTGAACCTTGAAGATGGCCTCACGTCCTACGAGATCCGGTTTATCTATAGAGATCTGCCTGTCGAAACGACCTGGGCGCAGCAATGCGGTATCCAATACATCCGGCCTGTTGGTAGCAGCCAATACGATGATCCCGGTATCGGTACCGAAACCATCCATTTCCACCAGCAACTGGTTCAATGTGCTTTCCCTTTCATCATTGCTCATCATTACATTCTTTCCTCTTGCACGACCGATGGCATCGATCTCATCGATGAAGATGATACAGGGAGCCTTCTCCCTTGCCTGCTTGAAGAGATCACGGACACGGCTGGCGCCGACACCGACGAACATCTCTACGAAATCGGATCCACTCAGACTAAAGAAGGGAACCTGCGCTTCTCCTGCCATCGCTTTCGCGAGCAGGGTCTTACCGGTGCCCGGAGGGCCGACCAGTAAGGCACCTTTGGGAATCTTCCCGCCGAGTGCAGTATATTTCTTCGGACTCTTTAAAAAGTCGACGATCTCCATTACTTCAACTTTGGCCTCATCAAGACCCGCTACATCGGAAAAGGTAATATTGACCTTGGTTCCTTTATCGAATAGTGTTGCCTTCGATTTGCCGATATTGAATATGCCGCCGGGGCCGCCGCTGCTGCCACCGCCGCCGCCCATCTTTCTCATCAGCAGTATCCATACGCCAATGAAGAGGAGGATTGGAAGGAGGAATGAGATCGACTTACTGAACCAGTCGCTTTCGGTATCCACCTTTCCCACGTCTTTTATATCGGGGTTATCGGCATAGAACTTACGCATATCGTCCTTGAAGGAATCGCCGGAGACGATCTTAAAACTCATGTGGGGACCATCTTCATTTGGCTTACCACTCATTCCCTTCTGGAGGACCTCATTGTATTTCGGAATCGATGTTTTTTTAAGATAGACCTTGACGAGATTGCGATTGGAGATGATCGTGTACTTATCGACATCGCCGGTCTTCAACACCTGTTCAAAGTATTCCTGGCCGATGGTGGCCGTATTGGCTGTGAACGGACCGCCAAAAAGCTGGAAGCCGATCAGCACCGCAAAGATGATAGCATAGATCCAGTAGATACTAAACTTTGGTCCTTTTTTTATCGGCTGTCCCGGTTCTTCTCCGTTCTGGCGATTGCCAAAACGATTGGGTGGAGTCTTATCGTTTTTATTATAGGATGGTTCCTGTGCCATATTTTTTCTGTATTCCTGCTAATTAATGATTATAAATTATAAAAGACCAGAGCGTTCTATATTTAACATTATTCATTGTGCTCTTCCGCAACCGCATCACTCCACATTTCTTCCAGTTTATAAAACTTCCTGTTCTCTGAAAGCATTACGTGCACCACCACGTTCACATAATCGATCAGCACCCACTGCAGTGCCTGGAATCCCTCGTGATGATAGGGATTATCATCGCAGATAGACCTCACCTGGTGTTCCACATGATCGGCAATCGCCCTTATCTGTGGTTGGTTGGAGGCCTCACATATTATAAAGAAATCCGCCACAGCCTCATTGATCTTCCTAAGATCAAGAGAAACGATGTTCTCGCCCTTCTTCTCCTGGATTGCCGCAATGATTGTTTTGATGATTTTTGAACGCTGGGTTAACCGGGTTGCACTTTTCCTTGTTCGGGTAGACAGTGATGCAAGTTGTTCCAATAATGAAATTATTTTTAGATAAGATTGTTACTGGCGATCAATCACAATTTGCCGGAGAATCAGCTTACTCCAGTCAAAATTTACCAGGAACAAGAAACTAGTTTACTTTGCCCTCAAAAATAGCAATTAATTGCCACAACTACCTTTCAACAACACGCTCGGGCTGCCATTTGTTGAGCTGCAATCCGTTGACAGTACCAACAATTATGCCTTTACCCAACTCCATGCGGGTTTGGCACAGCATGGAATGGCCTTTTTCGCCCATGAGCAGGTAGCGGGGAAAGGGCAAAGAGGAAAGAGTTGGACTGCGCCGCGTGGCAGCAGCCTAATAGTTAGCCTGGTGATCTCTCCGCATCCACTGGACATTTCCCGGCAATTTTGGCTTAACGCATGCATAGCCTTGTCGGCAAGGGAGTTTTTTGCAAAATATGCGGGGGAAGAAACCAAAATAAAATGGCCAAACGATATCTATTGGCACGACAGAAAGGCAGGGGGGGTCCTGATTGAGAGCATTATACGCGGAGAAGACCCCGGATGGCAATGGGCAGTGGCAGGCATTGGGCTCAATATCAACCAGGCGTCATTTCCCCCGGAGCTTCATAACCCGGTCTCATTACGACAGATCACCGGCCGGGAATTCGATACCGTTGCCCTGGCAAAGGATCTCTGCGGAACAATTGACAGGAACTTTCAAACCCTTACCAGGGAAGGATTTGAGGCAATCTACGATTCCTATTTAGACATTCTTTACAAGAAAAATGAGAAGGTGAGGTTCAGGAACGGAACGAGGATCTTCGAAGCAGAAGTAAGATCCGTGTCGAGGTCCGGGTCACTGGTCATCCGGCATGGCATAGAGGAAGAGGTGAAACACGGGCAGATTGAATGGCTGGTTCCCGCCTTCCGCAACGAAGGATAACCGGTTTTGAGCCCTTTGAAAAAATATGTACCTTCTCAGACAACTCCGGGCCCTTTTTTTTCGATATAATGATTTTAAACCAACAGGATTTGCTGTCTGCGGAAGAATTGCAGGATCACATCGGGGGATGCGCCCTGAATAATAGGGAGAGCCAGAAGAAAATTTATAGCTCTTTTTACGGATATGCCATGTCCATTTGCCACCGCTATGCCAACCAGGAAGAAGATGCCATCGAAATCCTAAATGACGGATTCCTCAAGGTATTCCTTGAAATTTACCGGTTTAAACCCGCCTACTCGGATACCGTCAGTTCATTCAAGGGATGGCTCAGAAAGATCATGATCTACACGGCCATCGATCATTTCCGGAAAAACAACAAACATAAGCTCACTGGCGAATTGAACGAGACATACATGCACGTTCCGGCCGCCGCTGAAGATGCCCTGGATAAAATATCCTACGAGGAGATTATTGCGGCTATCCGGTACCTGACACCCGGCTATAAGACGGTTTTCAATCTCTTCGTAATCGAAGGATTCAGCCATGATGAGATAGCAACCCAATTGGGAATCTCAATCGGCACGTCCAAGTCGAACCTAGCAAAGGCAAGAAAGCAATTGCAAAAGATATTGTTTCAACAAAATGAAATAACACGTAAAAATGTGGTCTGACGATTTAGATAAAAAGTTACAGGATGCTTCCGGAGAGCATGTTCCCCCTTTCGATGAGAAAGCCTGGGGAAAGATGGAAGTACTCCTGGACAAACATCTTCCGCAAAAGAAGAAGCGAAGAGGACTCATTTTCCTGCTCGCCTTCCTGGCGGTAGGAGGCACGGCTGCATTCTTTATTTACCAGAATAGCAAAACTGCAGGCAGTGGCAAGCCGGCGAAGGAAATAGTTCAGGAAACTCCCGGTACGGCTACCGCTTCACCCATAAAAGGCACATCGGGCGACGACGCTTCCACACAAGAGACCATCACAAAGGAAACGGCCGGCAACCAGCCTGCCGAACAGGCAAGCGCTGCACGGATAAAGGATAATACTTCAACAGATCCGACTATAGGACAAATAACGACCACATCTTCTTCCTCTCCGAAGGCCGTTGATCTTCTGCCGGGAAGCAAGACAAATACGAATGCAAGGAAACAGGCGCCCGCAACGGATATTTTTGATGTGCCGGGTAATTCAGGCTCAAAGACGGGAAGAAAACAGGCATCGAAGAAAATTTCTTCTTATCCATCCAACCCAGGTCAACAGCCTGGTGAAGCAACTGATGTGAGCAGGCCGGAACCCGGTACTCAACAGGAACCTAAACCAGTAGACCCGGTAGTAACAACAGCCCCGGCAATAGATGGGGATGGGTCGGTAAAACAAACCGACAGTGCCAGGAAGGAGATAGCACCGGAAGTGATAGCGCCGGAGCCTGCAAAGAAAAAAGACCCGAGCCGGCAAGCACCTGGAAGTAAGTTCAGCCTCCAATTCTCATTCGGGCCGGATGTCAGCAGCGTCGGTGCAAACAATATGGGACGGCTAAAGATGCAGGTGGGTCTTGGAGCCGCCTACGCGCTCTCGAAGAGACTGACATTAAGAACGGGTTTCTATGTAAGCCGCAAGATCTATTCTGCCGACTCCAACCAATATCACCCGCCGAAAGGATTTTGGAACTATTATCCCAACCTCGACAAGGTTGATGCAAACTGTCTCGTGTATGAGATCCCCGTGAGCATTGCATACAATTTTGCAACCGGCAAACGAAGTAACTGGTTTGCATCCGCCGGGCTTTCTTCCTATATCATGAAGAAGGAAGAATATGGAATCTCCTACAAGGACGTATGGGGTTCTAATCAATACCATAGCATAGATATGAATAATGAGAACAGGCATTTCTTCTCCGTGGTCAATCTCTCCGCCGGGTACCAGTATAACCTCACCGAGAGACTTTCACTCGCCGCAGAGCCCTACGTAAAGATCCCTGTGAGTGGAGTCGGTTTCGGAAAAGTAAAATTGAATAGCGGTGGGGTGTTATTCACGGTGGGATTCAAGCCGTTTCTAAAAAAGAAATAGAGGTTCGTGGTTTGAGAAATCTCCGTGTTTTGAAAGTCAAAAGTCAAAAGTAAAAATTCAAAAGGGTGTCCTTGGATGGGAATATCCTTGTGTTCTCTGTGGTTAATTTTAAAACAAACCACGGAGAACACAAGGGTCACA
>DATHKS010000494.1:0-6315 GCA_035488975.1 Chitinophagaceae bacterium
ACAGCCGGGTGTTCACTTCGGAAGGAAAAACACGAAAAGAAGCCGACGCCAGCAGAGCCCGTTGGTGTATGATTGACGGGGATATGCAAAAAGGACATTCGGGTATCCTTTTCATGGGCGCTCCCTCCAATTACAATTTCCCGGAGCCGATGCGGGTTTGGCCGGAGGATATGAATAAAAGAGGGGATGTTTTTTTCAGTTTCAGCCCTACAAGAAACACCGATTGGACGCTGATACCCGGTAATAGTTATGTATTAAAATACAGGATGCTGGTATATGAAGATACCATACTACCGGCCCAGGCCGAGGAAGTATGGAAAAATTTTGCCCATCCTCCTAAGGTCATTGTTTCAAAGAAATAAAGCAATTGATAACCCTCCAGAGATATACTTAATACAATGAAAAAAAGAATAACCGCAATCATCACTTATCTGCTTTGCTGTACGGGTTTCAGCCGCCCGCTTCCAACCGGGGAAATCAACTGGAGTAAGGTACATATCCTGGTATACACCAGGAACGGTAAAGGGTACGTGCATGAAAACATAGCATCCGCCTCTTTCAATATCATTCAATTGGGGAAACATTATGGCTTCACTGTCGACACCTCCCGCAATGCCGCTGATTTTACGGAATCCAATTTGAAGAAATACAATGCGATCGTCTTCAACAATACCAACAACGATGTGTTCGATACGGATGATCAGCGGGTGGCCCTCATGCGCTATGTGCAGGCTGGCGGCGGTTTTGTTGGCCTGCATTCTGCATCGGGCACGGAGAGGAACTGGGCATGGTTTAAAAGACTACTTGGGGCCAGCTTCCTGCGGCATGCGAAACACCAGAAATTCACCGAGATCATCATAGATAAGGCACACCCCTCTACTTCTTTCCTGCCAGCAAGGTGGGAAAGGGATGATGAATGTTATTATGTGAAGGAAATGAATCCCGATGTGCATGTCCTGGCCGTCCATGACCTGAACAGTGTTGACGATAAGGACAAGCCGACTTTTTACGGCGACACATTCCCTTCCGTTTGGTGTCATGAATTCGACGGCGGCCGCCAATGGTATACCTCGCTGGGCCACGACAGTGCAACGTACACCGATCTCATTTTTCAAAAACATTTGCTGGGAGGCATTCAATGGGTAATAGGGAAAAATAAACCACTTGATTTCTCACGAGCTCATGCCAAGACTCCCGGCGATGCATTGCCCTATTAAATTAATTATCCATTGTCATAAACCAAATGATCATGCCCCGCAAGAATAAGAAAACAACCGCTTCCAGAAGAAATTTTATCAAGAACACTTTAAGAGGAGCCATAGGTGCAGGCGTGCTGTCTGCCTTCCCATCGATAGTACCGGCCCGTGTGTTGGGTCCCTATGCGCCGAGCAAACGTATCAATATCGGCACCATTGGTACCGGGCGTATCGGGAGGGAATGGGACATGCCAGGTACCATTAAGCATGAGCAGGCAAGAATGCTCGCCGTTTGTGACCTTGATAAGAACCGCCTGAAAAGTGCAGAGAAATTCGTAAATGATTTTTATGCCAAGAAAAATGGCGGCAGCTACAGCGGCACGAAGACGTTCGATCATTTTGAAGAGCTGCTGTCGGATAAAGACATTGATGCAGTGATCATTTCGACGCCCGATCACTGGCATGTCATTCCTGCCATCTATGCCGTACGCGCGGGTAAGGACGTATATATGGAAAAGCCCGCTTCACTAAGTATTGCCGAAGGCCGGATATTGAGCAACGAAGCCTATAAGGCCGGCAGGATATTCCAGATCGGCAGCCAGCAACGATCCATGCCCCAATTCAAGAAGGCCTGTGAGCTGGTGAGGAACGGGCGGATCGGTAAGCTTCATACCATCTATGTCGGCCTGCCCGTTGATAATCCCGCACAGAGCACCGTGGAAAAAGAAATGCCCGTACCCGTCAATCTCAATTATGAAAAATGGCTGGGTTCTACACCCTATGTTCCCTATACTGAAAAACTGGTACATCCACAGGATGGAACGTTCAGCCGCCCGGGCTGGCTGCGTTGCGCACAGTTCGGCGCCGGCATGATCACCGGTTGGGGCGCCCATCACTTTGATATTGCTAACTGGGGCATGGGCACCGAAAACACAGGACCTGTCGAAATATCCGGTACGGCAGACTGGCCGGCGCCGGAAGCGCTCTGGGACGTTCATGGTAATTTCAAAACGGAAACACTGTTCGCCAACGGCGTGAAAGTACTGGCAAGCAATGAATACCCTAATGGCGTCAAATTCGTAGGCGAGAACGGGTGGATATTCGTAACACGTGGCAACTACTCGGTCACCGCCTCCGATCCCGTTGCTAAAACTTCCAACACCAAGGCCCTGGAGGCAAGCGATCCCAAAATACTGACTTCAGAGATCGGGCCCGATGAAATACATCTTATCGACAGCAAGGATCATCATGAAAACTGGCTTAACAGCATCATCAGTCGCCAGCCGAATATTGCTCCCATTGAAGCTGGCCACCGTGCCTGCACGGTCTGCCTGTTGAATCATACTGCCATGAAATTAAAACGGAAACTTTATTGGGACCCTGTTAAGGAAAATTTCAAGAATGACGATGAGGCAAATGCAATGCTTACCAGGTCGCAAAGATGGCCATACCAGATCAATAGGGAATTCAACGTGGAGACACGCATGTAATATAAAAACCGTGAAAACCTATATGAGAAATTACTGGACGTTAATGATTTTTTCTTTACCGGGTGTACTATTCCTTGCGGGTTGCGATCCCTCTCCCAAAGAGAAGGCTGCTGACCAGGCCGCACCTATTCGACTGATCACCCTGGATCCCGGACATTTTCATGCGGCCTTGGTTCAGAAGACCTCTTACAAAGAGATCGATACGGTGGTACACGTGTATGCACCCGGCGGGCCCGAACTGGAATCGCATCTTGCACTCGTGGATCAATATAATACCAGGGCGGAAAATCCCACTCATTGGGTGGAGAAGGTGTACACAGGCAGCGATTTCGTAGAGAAAATGCTGGCCGATAAGAGCGGTAACCTGGTGATACTGGCGGGCAATAACCGTTACAAAACGCAGTATATAAAGAAAGCGGTGGACGCAGGCCTCCATGTGCTGGGCGATAAACCGATGGCTATTACCATGGCCGATTTCGACGTCCTGCAAAATGCATTTGCCGAAGCGGCGCAGAAGAATGTTTTATTATACGATATCATGACGGAGCGCTCCGAGATCACCAACCTGTTGCAGAAGGAGCTGATGGGCATGCCGGAATTGTTTGGCGAATTATCGGCCGGATCAGCGAAAGATCCCGCGGTCACGATCGAAAGCGTTCACTTCTTTTATAAATATGTCTCTGGCAAGGTACTTACCAGGCCTGATTGGTTCTTCGACCCTACCCAGCAGGGAGACGCGATGGTGGATGTGGGTACGCATTTGATCGACCTGGTGCAGTGGGAATGTTTTCCCGCAACTGCTATCGATTATAAAAAGGACATTTCACTGCTTGGTGCCCGTACCTGGCCGACCCCCATCACTCTTTCCCAATTTGCCGCCATCACTAAAAGAGATTCATTCCCCGCTTTTTTACATCCATACGTTGAAAAGGATACAATTCTCCAAGCACATGCGAATGGAGAGATGCAGTACCTGCTAAAAGGGATACACGTAAAGATGACGGCACGTTGGGAATTCAAGGCGCCTGCAGGCAGCGGCGATACACATTACTCATTGATGAAAGGGACAAAGGCCAGCCTGGAAATAAAACAGGGCCGCGAAGAAAATTTCCAACCTACTCTTTATATAATTCCCGGTGCCCGGAACCAGCAATCTGCGAATGCTGTACAAAAGGCCATTGACCAATTGCAGGCCGGTTACCCCGGTATCACGGTTGAAAGATCAGGTGACGCATGGAAAATAAATATTCCAGCCGCATTCAAGGTCGGCCATGAAGCGCATTTTGGGCAGGTAATGGAACGATACCTGTCATATATCAGGGATGGGCGGCTGCCCGCATGGGAGGTGCCGTGTATGCTGGCTAAATATTATACTGCCATCAAGGGATTAGATATGGCAAGATCGAAAAAATGACCGAAAAAATGAGATCGACTATGGAACAACACAGGCCATTCACTTTAACCGGTAAAAAAGCGTTGGTAACAGGCGGTGGCAAGGGATTGGGCTTCGCTATTTCCCGGGCTTTATTGAATGTGTGTGCAGAGGTGGTGATCATTGGCAGGAATGAATCTTTATTGAAGAGCGCCTGCCTTGAATTGGGCGAGAAAAGTTCGTATATAGTGTTCGACCTTTCACAAACCGATAAAATACCAGACCTGGTATTCCGGTTGGAACAGGACTTCGGGCCTTTCGATATCCTGGTCAATAATGCCGGCATCAATCAAAAAAAAGATTTCTTACAGGTAAGCGATGCAGAGTTCGGTGATATCATTACGATAAACCTGCATTCGGTATTCTCACTCACCCGGGAGTTCTCGAAGAAGATGGTGACGAGGGGTCGCGGCTGTATCATTATGATCAGCTCGATGGCCTCACAATACGGGATCCCGAAAGTAATCGCCTATACGGCTTCCAAATCTGCAGTGGAAGGAATGACAAGGGCATTGGCGGTCGAATTATCGCCGCTGGGTGTTCGCGTTAATTGCATTGCACCTGGTTTCATAGCCACCGCCATGTCGGCCAGGGCGCTCAATGATGATAAGGAAAGGATGCGGCAGGTACTGGAAAGAACGCCGATGGGAAAACTGGGGCACCCGGATGATATCGGGCATGCCGCCGTTTATCTCGCGTCGGAAGAAGCGGGCTTTGTCACTGGCATTGTATTGCCGGTCGATGGCGGGAATTCGATTGGGTTTTAGAATATGGTTCCGGGACGCTGACATCGCTTTAACATTTAAACTTAAATAAAAGAAGCCATGAGTTCAATGCAATAAAAATTGACTTAATACTAAACCTGCTCATATGTTAAAACTACCATTGGCAAAAGTGTTAGGATTGCTGTGCCTTCTTTTGCTGTGCAATTGGACAATAGCATCCGCCCAAACGATTACAGTGGAAGGCACGATAACTGCCAAAGAAAGCAATCAACCTTTACCCAACGTTTCGGTGACCATTAAAGGAACTAAAACCGGAACTACTACTGACGAAAAAGGGCATTTTAAATTGAATCAGGTACCCTCGAATGACGTCCTGGTGTTCTCATCACTCGGATACGACGAGCAATCCATCAAGGTGAACGGCCAGTCGTCGATTAATATTTCGATGGTGAAGCAAGAAGCGATCAACCTCGACCAGGTAGTAGTAGTGGGATACGGTACCAGGCAGAGGAAGGACGTTACCGGCGCCGTTTCTCAAATAAAGGCCACGCAACTGGAAAATGAAAACCCGGCCAACATTACGGATATACTGCGTGGCAATATTTCCGGCTTAAGTATTAACCAGACCAATGCCGGTTCTGCCAAAGGTGGCGGCGATTTACTGGTGAGGGGCAAGTCGTCCATCAATGCAGGAACATCTCCCCTGGTAGTATTGGATGGAGTGATCTATCCGGGGCAACTGGCCGACATCAACCCCAACGATATTGCCACCATCGATGTGTTAAAAGATGCCAGTTCAGCGGCAGTCTTTGGCGCAAAGGCCGCCAGCGGCGTGATCCTGATCACTACCAAAAAAGGCTCCGGTGCAAAGCCCACCATCGCATTCAATACGAATATTGGCTACGGCGAACTGGCCAAAGATCAACCACTATATGACGGGGCAGGTTTCATTACATGGAGAACAGATGTGCTCAACAGTATCAACGTGAATCACAAACCTTTCCAGTTCAATGACCCCAGGACGTTACCCCCGGATATTACGGTAGACCAATGGAAAGCATACGATAATTCTTTAGGGGATCCTGTTGACATATGGCTGAACAGGTTAAAGATGTACCCGGTTGAAGTAAGTAATTATAAGGCCGGGACTGAAACCGATTGGTATGATATGATGTTCCATAAAGGGATTCGCCAGGATCATACGATCAGTATCAGCAACAAGAACGAGAATGTTTCCTATTACATGTCCGTTGGTTATACAAATAACGAAGGCGTGGTGGTAGGGGATAAATATAAGACCACCAGGGTGCGTGTAAACCTGGAAGCAAAGGCCGCTAAATTTATGTCTGTCGGCGTCAACATGCAGTTTGCAGACAGGGATGAAAGCCAGGTGCCGGTCGACTGGCGGCAAATGGTGAACGCCTCTCCCTGGGGAAGCAAGTTCAAGGCGGATGGCGTTACTCTGCGGGATA
>DATHKS010000495.1:0-6747 GCA_035488975.1 Chitinophagaceae bacterium
CCTATAAACCCCTGGCCGGAAGTGAAAAATTATGGAGAAAAATAAAATAGGCCACCCCATCGATCTCATTCTCATCGGCGGCTCCGCGGGGAGCCTAAAGGTCGTACTTAAGCTGTTGGATAAACAGCGGCCGGGTTTCTCTATACCCATTCTTCTCGTCCTCCACCGCGATCCTCAAGGCTCCACCCATCTGGCGAAGTTGTTTGCTAACAGGACCTCGATGACCGTAAAGGAGATCGAGGACAAGGATCCGATACTGGATGGTCATCTTTATATATGCCCGGCAGACTATCACGTGCTCGTTGAAGCGGATCAAACCCTTTCACTCGACTACTCTGAGAAGGAACATTATTCGCGACCGAGCATTGATGTCGCATTGTGCGCAGCGGCCGATGCCTATGCCGGGCGGCTGCTTTGTATCCTGTTGTCTGGCGCAAACTCCGATGGGGCCGAAGGTCTCTCCTATGCAAAGCAAAGAAATTGCCTGACGATCATCCAGGATCCGAAAGATGCGCAGGTAAGTTACATGCCGGAGCAGGCCATATTACAAAGCAGTGCCGATCATGTGTACGACTCGGATGCGATCGCCGACTTCCTGAACCATTTGCCGGAGGCATAGAAGCCGCAAGGGTCATTTCTTATTCAATATATTCCTGATATAGGAGGAGATATTATTGGTACCGAAAGGCTTTTCGATATGCCCGTCGGCACCGCATGCCAGGGCAATGGACGCCAGTTCGTCGTTGGCGGAGAAAAGAATAATGGGGATATGAAGGGTTTCCTTGTTCTGCTTGATCAGCCGGCACAGATCGGTGCCGTCGATGCCATTCATTGTGATATCCAGTAAGATGATATCGGGTTCCACTTCCATTGCCATATCGAGCAGGCCTTCTCCATTGTAGCAGGTCCTGACAACAAAGCCTTCCAGGCGAAGCTTCAATTGGACGAGCGCCACGAGATCTACATCATCATCTGCAAATAGCACCAGGGGATGCGCCTTTTCAAGGGTCTGCATGGGCGTAAGGTTATTTGAATGTTAATCAATTATAGCACCAATAGCGCATGACGCTAAAAATCCCGATTGGCATAAAATGGTGGGGTACAAGTTTCATTGAAAGGGGAAGAATATTCCCTGCCTATTTCGGTGGACTTTCCTTCGGGCATTTTCGCCGGGTTGACATAAGATTGGAAAATCGTGAGATGAACAAACGACAGGCTTATATTATGAAAAAATCATTCAGGATTGAATTTGATTTTCCACTTTACGAATCGGATCATTAGCGACAATTGCCGGGTTTCATCATTCCGATCCATACTACCGTGTCTTTGGGTTCGCACTGGCGCACCAGATGGTCAACACAGCGGGTCTTCTTCCTCCACAGGAAATAAGGGTGGAGACAAGCGCGGGAAAAAGGATTTGGGTCCATCTCGATTCAGGCAAGGCGACGCTTCTTTCCACGATCCCCGGCGAGACCATCGATCGCCTTTGTTTAACGGGCAGGTCTCAGCAGTAATTTGTTCATCACCGGGTAAAATATGGCATGTAAATGGAATAAGTTTTAGCACAACATCATCATATGAATTGGGGAATCATCGGACCAGGAAATATCGCGCACGACTTTACCAGGGATCTCGGACTGATAAGGTCGCCGCAACGCGTGACGGCCATACTGGGCCGCGGTCAAGACAGCATTGATAAATTCACTTCGGAATTCGAGATAGAACAGATGTTCACCGATCTCGGCGACTTCATAGCGCATGGTAAAATGGATGCAGTGTATATCGCGACGCCGCATCCGGAACATTGCGGGGAAGCGCTGGCCTGTCTCCGGAATCGCATCCCCGTGTTATGTGAAAAGCCGATGACGATCAATGAGGCGCAATGTCAGCAGCTGATCCGGACCTCCCGCGACAATAACATCTTCCTGATGGAAGGCATGTGGATCCGTTTCCTGCCAAGTATACACCATGTAATGAAATTTATCCGCGAGGGCAGGATCGGGAATATCGTTTCGCTGAAGGCGCAGATGTCGTACAAGGCGCCTCACGAACCTCATAGCCGTTACTTCGATCCCGCGCTCGGTGGAGGATCGTTATTGGACTTAGGCATCTATCCCGTCTTTCTGGCCATGTTACTTCTCGGCCGGCCGGCCGAAGTAAAGGCCGTCGCTAAATTATCGCCGGAAGAAATTGACGAGGCCTGTTCCGTGCTTTTTCATTATGACGACGGGGCGTATGCGATCCTCGAGTCATCCCTCATCTCCGACATTAACGGCCCCGCCGAGATCCAGGGCGATAGAGGCATCATTCGCATCCTGAATCCATGGTTCGGGAAATCCGGGGGCATCGAGGTGGAGATCTTCGGAGAAGGAAAGATAGTATACCCTTGTACCTGGGAGGGGCATGGCCTGCAATTCGAAGCGGAGGAAATGATAGCCTGTCTCGATGCCAACAAGATAGAAAGCGACGCAATGCCGCATGATTTCAGCCTCGATATGATAAGGGTATTGGATGAGATTCGCGACCAGGTCCATGTCACCTATGCTAAATTCGAATAACTCCCTGATCTAACCACCAACCATTCTATGAATAATATCACGCTGTTTCAATTCTTCCATTGGTATTACAGAACCGAGGATCATTTATGGATCCACGCAGCAGAACAGGCCCCGCGGCTTGCACAATCCGGCGTGACCCATGTGTGGCTTCCGCCGGCCTATAAATCCGCTAACGGCCTCAATGAGCCGGGCTATGCGGTGTATGACCTCTATGATCTCGGTGAATTCTTCCAGAAAGAGACCGTAGGCACAAAACACGGGACCAAACCCGAATACCTGATGTGCATCAATAGTCTTCATGAGAATGGGATCCAGGTGCTGGCCGATATCGTGCTCAATCACAAACACGGCGCCGACGAAAAGGAAAAGGTGCCCGTGCAGGAAGTGAATCCCAACGACCGCAATGAGAAGATCGGCGAGCCTACCGAAGTGGAGGCCTGGACTAAATTCATTTTTCCGGGGAGAAAAGGCATGTATTCCAATTTTGTCTGGGACTGGCATAGCTTCACCGGCTTCAGCGAAAATGAAAAGATCTTCATGATCCTGAATGAGCACGCCGATGGAAAATGGGAGACGATGCTGGAGGATGAGAACGGGAATTTCGACTACCTAATGGGCGACGATATAGAATTTCGAAACCCGCATATCAGGGAGGAATTGAACAAATGGGGCGAATGGTATGTGGAAACGGCCGGCCTCGATGGTTTTCGCCTCGACGCGCTGAAGCACATCAACTATAATTTCTTCATTGAGTGGCTCGATCACCTGAAGGCGAAGTTCAACAGGGATTTCTTCACCATCGGCGAATACTGGCGGAGCAACCTGGAGCCGCTACTTAAATATATAGAGGCTACGGGTGGAAGGATACAGCTCTTCGACGCACCTCTCCATTTCAATTTTCATGAGGCCTCGCTAAGGGGAAACGATTATGACCTCCGCACGATCTTCCACAACTCGCTGTTATCCGCCAGGCCCGAGCTAGCCATCACCTTTGTCGATAACCACGACACGCAACCGCTGCAAGCGCTTCAGTCACCGGTGGAGGCCTGGTTCAAGCCTCTCGCCTATGCCTTGATCCTTCTGCGGGAGCAGGGTATCCCCTGCATATTCTATCCTACTATCTATGGCGCCAAGTACTGGGATCGTGTGGACAATGGCGATGTACTGATCAACCTGCCTGCTATTCCCTGCGTGGAGACGATGATGCGTACACGGAAAAATCTCGCCTTTGGACTGCAGCGCGATTATCTCGATCATTCCAATACGGTCGGTTGGACCAGGGAAGGCATCGATGAAAAAAAGAATTCGGGATGTGCCGTGTTGCTTACTAACGGAACTGCGGGTGAAAAGGAGATGGAAATCGGAGTCAGGCATAAGGGGAAGGTGTTCGTCGATATCTGCGGGGGACGGAAGGAAAGGGTCACCATCGACGAGAATGGAAGAGGCCGGTTTTTCGTTAACGATACATCTGTCTCGGTCTGGATCCTCGAAGAGGCCATTTCGTAACGATTAAAAAAATATCCGGGGTAAACCCGGATACTGAACAATCGAAGAATAAATTCATTTGAGCGCGCAGGTCTGTCTCAAAGAAAGTCGTGCTTCCTGCACTTGATATACTGCTCCGGCTCCTTTGGTTGAGGCAACTTCTGCAGCGGAGACTTGGACTCTTTCTTTAATTCGTCATTGGGATCGACAGCGTCCTTCTTTTTGAAGTCGATGACGATCGCCGGCTCGTTTTGATGAATTTTCCTAATGCGTACTTTGTCTTGCATATATGTAATTGGGATAACCAATATTGAAAAATCCATGCCGCATTTTTCATAACGGTACTGCGGAAAAAAAATACACGGGTGTGGATTTTTGTTCATGGTAATAAAAAAACAGAAGGTGCTTTCTACCGTGAATGAGGAAGGGTATAGTCCTTGTCTGTTCCATACAATTAAAATGATATAATGAGTACAGCCTTTCCAATTGTTTCGTGGGGTAATGGAACTAACATTTACGAAGTCAACATCCGCCAATACACGAAGGAGGGATCTTTCAATGCGTTCATCGAACATATTCCGCGGTTGTTTGATATGGGAGTCGACATCCTCTGGTTGATGCCGGTGACCCCGATCAGCGTTGCGAAGAGGCAGGGCACCTACGGGAGCTATTATGCCGCGAGTTCCTACACCGATATCGACCCCGCCTATGGGACCATCGACGATTTCAGGAAGCTTATCGAGACGGCGCACCGGTTCGGCATGAAGGTGATCATCGATTGGGTTGCCAACCACACGGGCTTCGATCACCAGTGGACGATCAAGAATCCCGGCTGGTACCGCAAGGACAAGGAGGGGAAATTCATGGGTCTCTACGGATGGGTGGATGTGATCGATCTTAACTATGAGGTACCCGAGCTCCGGTTGGCGATGATAGAAGCCATGAAACATTGGATCGGCGAATTCGATATAGATGGTTTCCGTTGCGATATGGCAAGGACCGTACCGGTCGACTTCTGGATAGAGGCCCGGGGTGAATGCGATGCGATCAAGCCGCTATTCTGGTTAGCAGAATGCGAGATCATCGACTACCACGAGGCATTCGACCTGACATACGGATGGGAAGCAATGCGCGCTCTCGACAAATACATGAAGGGAGATCTGACGCTGGCGGACATCTTTCCGATACTCACTGCCTACTCCCGCTACCCTATCGGCTCCAAAAAAATGTTGTTTACATCCAACCATGACGAGAATAGCGATCATGGAACGGAGTATGAAAAATATGGCGTGGCAGCCAGGGCCATGGCGGTCTTCTGTTGCACCTGGCCCGGCATCCCATTGATCTATTCCGGCCAGGAACTTCCCAATCTCAAGCGCCTTGCCTTCTTCGAAAAAGACTTCATCGAATGGGAAACGGATAAGCAACCTGTATTGCATTACTTCTACAAGACCCTTTTCTTTTTCCGGAAGCGAAACAAGGCCCTCCAGGAAAGCGCGTCCGTGCTGTTATTGAAAACGGGACACGCCGATTCCATAGTATATCTCTGCCGCCGTCAGCAGGATAGGGTGCTGGTAGCGGTCAATCTCTCGCGGCAGGTTGCGGAGTTCCAGGTTGAACATCCGGCGCTACCCGGAGAATATGTCGACCTGTTCGAGGGAACTACGTTACAGATCGGGCGAAAAAAGAGCTTCACACTCGAGGCAGGAGGATTCGTGGTGTATCACATAACGAAATAAAGATTGCGCTCACTTACACTTAAAGAAAAGTATATGTCAAAAGCACAGGCAAAAAAACGCATACGGCCCGCACAGGAACAAAGCCGGCCGGGAAAGGAAAAGAAGTTGGCGCCTAAGCCCATCTTCGATTACCCGGAAAGGAAAGGAAGCGATAAGTTGAAAGATAAGAAGGTACTGATCACCGGTGGCGACAGCGGCATCGGAAAGGCGGTGGCTATTCTCTTCGCCAAGGAAGGAGCGGATGTGGCGATCTCCTATCTCAACGAGCACGAGGACGCCGAAGAAACCCGGTTCAATGTGGAAGAAAAGTACAATCGCACCTGCCTCCTGCTGCCCGGCGATATCGGAAAGGAAAGGCAGTGCAGGGAAATAGTGAGACAAACGATCAAGGCTTTCGGGAGGATCGATATATTGGTAAACAATGCCGCCATTCATTATGAGAACAAAGGCATAGAGGAATTGACGGACAGGGAACTCGTAAAGATGTTCGAGACGAATATCCTTTCCTATATCCGTGTCACGAAGGCGGCCGTTCCATACATGGAAGAAGGAAGTTGCATCATCAATACGTCGTCCGTCACTGCCTACCGGGGTAGTTCCGCACTGATGTCCTATTCCGCCACAAAGGGAGCGATCGTATCATTTACGCGCAGCCTGGCCAGCAATCTTGTCGGGAAGGGCATCCGGGTGAATGGCGTGGCGCCCGGGCCAATCTGGACGCCGCTGATCGCATCGAGTTTCAAAGGCGCCAAGGTGGCGAAGCATGGGAGCGATGCGCCGATGAAGAGGTCGGGTGAGCCGGCGGAGATCGCGCCGAGCTATTTATTCCTTGCCTGTAGCGATTCGAGTTATATCTCGGGACAGTTCATTCATCCGAATGGTGGAGAGGTGGTGAATGGGTGATTTCGGTTTCGTCCTGTAGGAAGACAAAAGTCAAAATTCAAAAGTAAAAATTCAAAAGAACA
>DATHKS010000496.1:0-3318 GCA_035488975.1 Chitinophagaceae bacterium
TTCATGTAAGCATATATTATTTAAGGAAAACCCGATGCCGGCGTATTAAATCGAAGTATCATGTATGACACTTCCCTGACAATCTGCCCGGCGCACAAAAATACCTTTGCTGCCGTTTACAAAACGCGAAATGATGAGAAAACTTGTCCTGTTCTTCCTCCCGGCACTTTTTATTGTGCGGCTTCAAACTACGATCACAGCATCCAGTGTTGATCCGATCCCGGCAACGACATCCGGCGATACCGTTCATTATCCCGAAGAGACCCATTTCAAAAACCTGCAGCAGCTCACATTTGGCGGCGACAATGCCGAGGCATACTGGAGTTATGATAGCAAGTATCTCGTGTTTCAGCGCACTAACCCGAAGGAAGGGCTGAATTGCGACCAGATATTCATTGGAAAGGTACCTGAAAAAGCGGGCGACAAGTTCCAGGTGCGGATGATCAGTTCCGGTAAGGGAAGGACCACCTGCCCCTTCTTCACGAAGGATGGCAAATACATCATCTATGCCTCCACTCATCTCGGAGCCGATACCTGCCCGCCGGTGCCCGACAGGAAGAAATATGGCAATAAATATATCTGGCCACTGTACGACAGCTACGATATTTTCATGGCCGACCTCAATGGCAAGATCGTAAAACAACTGACCCATTCGAAGGGCTACGATGCCGAGGGAACGCTTAGCCCTGATGGGAAGAAGATGATCTATACCAGCGATAAGGACGGCGACATCGATCTATATATCATGGATCTCAAAACTGGCAGTGAAAAACGGGTCACCAATACACTCGGATACGATGGCGGCGCCTGGTTTAGTCCCGATGGAAAGAAGATCATCTGGAGGGCATCCCGTCCTACCGGTGATTCCGCGGTGAAGGAATACAAGGACTTCCTGGCGCAGAACCTCGTTGCGCCAACGAATATGGAAGTATGGGTGGCCAATGCGGATGGCACTAATCCACACCAGGTAACTTCCTATAGCCAGGCCAACTGGGCGCCGGCTTTCCTGCCGGATAGCAAAAGGATCATCTTTGCCTCCAATCATGAATACCCAAGAGGATTTCCATTCAATCTCTATACGATCAACGAGGATGGTTCCGACCTGCATAAGATCAGCCGGGACAAAGGCTTCGATGCCTTCCCCATGTTCTCTCCCAATGGTAAAAAGCTCGTGTTCTGCAGCAACCGCAACAATGGCGGAACGCATGATACGAATATTTTTGTGGCAGATTGGATAGAGTGACGGGGGTGAACGGATTGGGATTTCAAGCAAGTCAAAATTCAAAAACCTCGTTAGGAGAATCTAACTGTCCAATAGATCACGTCTGATGAGGCCTAATGCAAAACAACGTGAATCGTGAAACGTCAATCGTGAATACAACACACTGTTGTGCGGATATTCGAATCGATCAGGTTGTCTCTATTCACGATTGACGTTTCACGATTCACGACGATGTCTCAGCGGGGTCTGGCTCAAACGATCTTGTCAAATCAGAGTTTTCCGGGCCGACCCCGATGCCCCAGTATCTACACCCAACTCTTTCCCGATCGCACGATGTTTTATATTTGAAGTGGAATAGTTGTGTACTCTAACCCATCGGGGTCGGCCGCGAAAAAAATGATTGTCGGAAATTGAAATCCGGCCAGACCCCGCTGAGACCGTGGGCCCCATCAGACATGGTGTGTTGGACAGTTAGACTCTCCTAACGAGGTTTTTGACTTTTGACTTTTTAATTTTTAATTTTGACTTTTGACTTGCTTAAAGGCAAGTTAAAAGCTCTCCCAACTCACGATTGACGATTGACGATTCACGTTATTCCCTATTTTTAGGAGGATTTAAAACAAATTGCTTAACAACCTTATCACCTGGACGTTCGCAGCCTGGTATCATACCGTACCGGCTATGTTCATCTTCTTCAACCTGCTCTACTGGAGTACCGCACTCGGCGGGAGTTGGTTGCTGCGCTATTTTTCGAAAAATGGCGCAATATCTCCATTGAACAATCATCATCTCTACCCCGGACAAGTGAAGACGGAGATCGGCCGTTCGCTGGTATCGATCGCAGTATTCAGCCTGCAGGGGATCATCCTTCAGCAGGGGATCAAGGCAGGGTGGCTGCAATCATCTTATTCCGTCACCTGGCGAATCATACCCGAGATCCTGGTCCTGTTCATTTGGAATGAGATCCATTTCTATCTCGTGCACCGCCTGCTTCATCTACCATGGATGATACGCAGGATACATTGGGTACATCATCATTCGAAGGAGCCAACTGTATTTTCAACGTTTAGTTTTCACTGGGTGGAGGCCTTCCTGCTGGGAACCGTCATTCTCTTCCCGCTGCTCGTCTATCCCTTCGAATGGCCGGCATTACTTTCATTGCCTGTCATGAGTATCCTCTTGAATACGCTTGGGCATTGCAATTACGACCTGTTTCCAAAGTCTTCCCTTCATTCCATTCTTAAATTCTCGAACCGGCATAGCCTGCATCACCAAATGGGAAAAGGAAACTTCGGTTTCATGTTGCCCTGGTTCGATACTGCATTTAAAACGGCCGTACCCACCAAATCACCGAACACATGAGTAAAGTATATATCACTGCCGCCGGCAAGTTCTTCCCGAATGACCCGGTCTCCAATGAAGAAATGGAAGATTACCTCGGGCTCATCCATGGCAACAAATCGCGGACAAAGGATATTTTTCTTCGGAAGAATGGTATTCGCAGCCGCTACTATGCATTGGACCGCTCGCAGCAGACAACACATACCGCCTATCGAATGGCCGCCGAGGCTATCTCGGACTGTCTCTTCAAAGCCGGTGTGAATGGCGACGAGATAGAATTTCTCAGCACGGCTACTACGCAAAGTGATCTTCCCGTTCCTGGTTTCGCGAGCATGGTTCATGGTGAGAGTTCATTGGGTCCCTGCAATATCGCTTCCCACCAGAGCGTCTGCGCGGCGGGGATGATGGCCATTCAACATGCATATCTCCAGGTAAAGTCGGGCCAGATGCAGAATGTGATATCCTGCGCCGCGGAAATGGCGAGCCGGATGTTCAAGTCGGACAGGTTCCGCAACCAGGCATTACTCAACAATCAACAGCTTCCCGTCTCGATCGATTTCCTGCGTTGGATGCTTAGCGATGGAGCGGGCGCGATGCTGCTGCAGTCGTCGCCGGGAAGAACCGGGCTTTCGCTCGAGATCGAATGGATCGATATTCGCTCCTATGCCAATCAATATGAGCTGTGCATGTATGCGGGCGGGACCAAGAATGGCAATGGTAAGATGGGTAAGACATGGCTCGACTACCCCGACGTG
>DATHKS010000497.1:0-5403 GCA_035488975.1 Chitinophagaceae bacterium
CGCCGGCCGTCTCGGCCAGGAACGACAATTCATCCAGGTATTCCTGCACCTGCGGTTCTGTCTGGTCCTTGTGCACAAGTCCTACCAATACAGCCTTCTCTTCCTGTTGAATTATTTTTTTCTTATCCAGCATAATATGTAAAATTCCCTTCGGGGGGTGAAGGGAGTGCAAAAATAATGAAGTATAATTTGAAAATTAGCCAATGTGCAAATGTGCCAATGAAGGCGTGCTCCGATACGAAATGACCTTACTTATTAGGATCATTGGCACATTGGCTCATTTACTAATTTGCACATTATTATAGTCCGCTTAACGTAAGCCCTATCGAATACGGCCTTATATCAGCTGCAAAACCCTCCTTGAATAAGGTAGTGATCTGGTAGCTTCCGTAGAGTGAAAAATGGCCCATGCCTACGCGTGCAGTTCCCACCAGGCGAGTGGTATTGAAGAATTTTTTGCTAGACTCTTTCATGGAGTAGTCGTTGATGGTTTGACCACTCGCCGTTTCCAAACTCTTGTTGCGGGTATGCGCATTGATCATCGTACCTACTTTCGCACCGATGGCGAACTTGAAACTCTTGCCGCTATTTACCGGATCGGCGGTGAAACGGAATTCGACTGGCGCTTCCAGGTAGGTAGTCACCAGCTTGGAACGTTTGAAATGATTGGTATCTGATTGGTCGGTAAACTGGATAGTAGTGGCATTCTCCTTTATTCCAACATATGTCTTGCTGAACTGGATATTATCGGAGGCTATGCCGGGTCCGAAGGCCATGCTCAGTTTAGGATTGCTCTTGAAGGGAAAATCAAACATGAAATACACGTTTATGCTCTTGGAGAAGCCGCGTGTAGTGATGCTATCCGGCTTGCCGGCCCAGTTGGTATAGCCAACCTGGATCAGAAAGTGATCGTTTGCCCGGGTAGAAAGATCAATGGGTTCCTTTTTCCTGACCGGCGGTTGAACAGGCACTAGGGGGCGAAGGCTATCCTGGGCAAAGGAAACGGTAGTGATCAGGAGGGTTGTGACAACGAACAATATGACTTTCTTCATAAAACAATTAAGTAATAGGCAAATGTATTGGCATCGGGGTTAAGAAAAGGTTAAAGGGGCGGGCGGGGGAAGTCAAAAGTCAAAAGTAAAAAGTAAAAAATCCTCCAGACAGCCTTTTCGTTTCAGTAATAGAAGTATTTAGTGGACCCTGCCGGGTTCGAACCAGCGACCCTCTGATTATGAGTCAGATGCTCTAACCAACTGAGCTAAGGGTCCAATACTGCCGAAGCAGTAAGTATTTTATATTTATTTAGAAAGAACTTTAGTGAAATCTGAGCCCCGCGATTACCGACCGCTGCGTCGAGTTCTAACCGTTTAAGTCGGAGTTTCAATTCCTTTTACCGGAATCGAGGCGCAAAAATAGAAAAATACTGGGAAGAATCGATTATTTCATCGTGGGTAATTATCCCTACTCGAAATTCTGGTGCTTCAGAACTGTTCGCTTTGCCCGTTTAATGGCAGGGATGCTCGTGTTTTTTGGAAAGTGGAAGCGGGTCACTTGACCTCTTCGAACTCGATATAATCTCCCGCGCCCTTGGCAGGGGCGGCGGCCTTAGGAGAAGCTTCGGGTTGCGGTTGCTGCCCCTGTTGTTGCCGCATCTGTTCCTGCATATTATCGTGCATTTCCCGGAATTTCGATTTCATCTGCTTTCCAGCCCTATACAATGGTATAATGAACCGGAAGACCAGGTTGAAAAGAAACCAGATGAGTAAGCCGTATAGAATAATCCTCCACATAACTATTAATTTATCGCCCGGGCGTCCGGAAATAGCGGATCACAAAGCTACATTACAAACAATATTTCACCCCCACCTTCCCTTAATTTTTAGTTAAAGGCCCAACACCCCTGAAGTTTTGGATCGAATACCCGAAATACCTTATTTTTGCAGCGGAAAAGATCAAAAGAAGGGAACGAAGTCGTTCCCTTCTTCTTTTATCTGATATGAGCACAGACGGACAAATACACGCACTCGAGCAGAAGATCAAGGGGCTGATACAGGACGACCCCGAAGTGTTTTTGGTGGAAATAAAGATCAAACCGACCAATAATATTAAGATATTCCTGGATGCAGACCACGGCATCAGCATCGAAAAACTGATCCAGTACAACCGCCGGCTGTACAAGGACCTTGAGGAAAGCCAGCTTTACGGAGAGGATTTCTCCCTGGAAGTTTCATCTCCAGGTCTCGACGAGCCCCTCCGGATGCACCGGCAATATCTCAAGAATGTGGGCCGCCCGGTAGAAGTATTGCAACAGGATGGCGTGAAGATAGAAGGGAAACTGCTCAGCGTGACAGACGAAGAGATAGTAGTGGAAGAGGAAAAAGGAAAGGGGAAGAAGAAGACGGTGATTTCGCATACCGTTCCCCTGGCCCAGGTAAAAGCAACAAAGATCCAGGTCAAATTTTAAAATAGCGGCATACTCTTCTATACTGGAAAGGAAGGGCCCATTAAAACAACAACATTCAAATAAATTAAAGCAAACACCGGCATGAGTAGCCAGGCAATGGCCACCGAAACCGGACCTCAAAACACAGTTCTATGGCAAGTATAAATCTTATCGAAGCATTCCAGGAATTCAAGGATGCGGAAAATATCGACCGTCCAACGATGATGAAAGTGGTGGAGGACGTTTTCAAGACCCTGCTTCGCAAAAAGTATGGCAGTGATGAAAACTTTGATGTGATCGTTAATGCCGAGAAAGGCGATCTCGAGATCATCCGTCACCGGATGATCGTGGAAGATGGACAGGTGGAAGATCCCCTCGCACAGGTTTCCTATACCGAAGCGACGAAGATTGAGCCGGATTTTGAAGTCGGGGAAGAACTCATGCAGGAGATCGACCTTTACGATTTTGGCCGTCGCGCCATCCTGGCCGCCAAGCAAACCCTTGCCAGCCGGATCAGCGACCTTAAGAAGAACGTACTGGCCAAGAAATATGGAGACCGCACCGGCGAGATCATCAGCGCCGAGGTGTACCAGGTCTGGAAGAAGGAGATCCTGCTGCTGGATGAGGAAGGCAACGAACTGATACTGCCGAAGAGCGAGCAAATCCCCCAGGATTACTTCAAAAAAGGAGAGAATATCCGGGCGGTGGTCAAGAAAGTTGACATGAAGAATAATAACCCCGTGATCATTCTTTCCAGGACCTCACCCGATTTTCTGGCTAAATTATTGGAGATAGAAGTACCTGAAATTTTTGACGGTCTCATTGTTATAAAGAAAATTGTGCGGGATCCGGGAGAAAGAGCTAAAGTTGCGGTAGAATCCTACGACGATCGTATTGACCCGGTGGGCGCCTGTGTAGGGATGAAAGGAAGCCGTATCCATGGTATCGTCCGTGAGTTAAAGAATGAGAATATCGATGTCATAAACTGGACCAGTAATACCCAGTTACTTATTCAACGTTCTCTTACCCCCGCTAAGATCACCAGCATGGAACTCGACGCCGAAGGCAAACACGCGAGTGTTTACCTCAAGCCTGACCAGGTTTCCCTGGCCATTGGCCGTCGCGGGGTAAACATCAAATTGGCTTGTGAGTTGACAGGATATGAACTGGATGTATTCCGCGATTCCGAAGAGGAAACCGCCGGAGAATTCGATGTGGATCTCGAAGAATTCAGCGATGAGATCGAGACCTGGGTGATAGACGAACTGAAGAGAGTGGGTTGCGATACGGCGAAGAGCGTATTGAAACTGACACCGGAAGAATTGGAACGCCGTACCGACCTCGAAAAAGAAACCATCGAAGAGGTAAGAAGGGTATTACAGGCCGAGTTTGAAAAAGAATAATTGTATTGATACTTGCAGCGGACTGACCCGGAAGAGACTCATCTGTATGCAAGGGCTGACGTAGAAACTGAAAATATAAAAAACCTGAATGGCAGAATTAAAACTTCCAAGATTATTAGCAGCTGCTAAAGAGTTCAACATCGGGCAGGATACCCTGATTGATTTCCTGCTTGGTAAAGGATTTCCCAAGGATGAGCTGAAGGCCACGTCTAAATTGACGGAGGACATGTACCGCTCATTGCAATTGGAATTCCAGGGCGACAAGGCAGCTAAGATGAAGAGCGACCAGGTGGATCTTCCCAAGGGATCGCAGGCGGAAGCCAAGAAGAAGAAGGAAGACGAAGAGATCCTTTTCAAGAAGGATGACAAGAAGATCGTTATTAAGAAGGAAGAGCCCGTGGCAGTAGCGGTAGCACCGGTGGTGGTGGTAGAAGAAAAACCCAAGCCACAGGAGCCCGAGCCCAAGGAGGAAGTAGTGAAGATCGAGGCTCCCGAGATCTCGTCCCCCAAGGTGCTCGATAAGATCGACCTGTCCACTATCGACTCGTCTACCCGCCCCAAGAAGACCGTGAAGAAGAAGGTTGAGGAGAAAGAAGCGGTGGCCCCAGTAGTAGAAAAGCAAAAGCCGGTAGAGGAAAAGAAATCAAAGACGAAGAAGGAAGAGCCGGTGGAAGCTGTGAAGAAAGAAGAGGTAGCACCGGTAGTGGAAGAGAAGACGGAAGACGATTTACCTCCCGTAATCGAAAATATCAAGGCGGAGAAGATCGAAGGCCCGAAGATCCTCGGCAAGATCGATCTGCCCGTAGATAACGATACCCGTCCGAAGAAGGATGAGAAGAGGAAGCGCAAACGCATTCCTATCGAAAAGAAAGAAATACGCACAGATAATAGTCAGACCCAAAATAGAAGACCCGGACAAACCGGAACAGGCGGCAGCGGCTTCAACCGCAGCAATGATCAGCGCGGACGGACAGGTGCCGGACGCCCGGGCATCAGCCGGCCAACTATCGGTCGCCGTGAAGACAAGTTGATCGATGAGAAGGAAATAGCCCGCAAGATCCAGGAAACACAGGCCAAACTCAGTGGCGGCGGCGGACGTGGAAAGAATCTCAAGTCGAAAATAAGAAGGGAAAAGAGACAGGAACTGGCGGATGCCATGGGTGAAGCAGGCGATGACCACAAGCTGCAACTCACCGAGTTCATCAGCGTAAGCGAGCTGGCCAGCCTCATGGATGTAAGTTTTGCCGAGGTGATCAGCAAGTGTATGGGCCTTGGCATCATGGTGTCGATCAATCAACGCCTTGACGCGGAGGTGATCGAACTGGTGGCGAGCGAATTTGGCTTCGATGTCGAGTTCATCGACATGGAGAAGCAAATGGAAATGGAAGAAGAAGAGGACGATGACGACGAGACTGAATTGAAACCACGCTCTCCCATTGTTACTATCATGGGTCACGTGGATCATGGTAAGACCTCATTACTTGATTATATAAGAAGTGCAAACGTGGTGGCGGGCGAGGCCGGGGGTATTACCCAGCATATCGGCGCCTACCAGGT
>DATHKS010000498.1:0-5915 GCA_035488975.1 Chitinophagaceae bacterium
CAATTCATCGACGGCATCATTTCACGTAACCTGCGCAACTCGATATTCGTGGACGTTACGGCAAACGAGACCGTTGCCGGAAGCTATGACCAACTCTTGCAGAAGAGCATCTCTGTTGTGGCGTGTAATAAGATCGCTGCCTCGTCGGATTATGAGAAATATAAACGGCTCAAGGACCTGGCAGGCGAATTCAATTGCCAGTTCCTCTTCGAGACGAATGTAGGCGCGGGGCTTCCGATCATCGCAACGCTGAATGATCTGATACGGAGTGGCGACAGGGTGCACCGTATAGAGGCGGTATTGAGCGGTACATTGAATTTCGTATTCAATCACTATGATGGAAAGAAGAAATTTGCGGATGTGGTGAAGCAGGCGCAGGATGAGGGATATACGGAACCGGATCCGAGGCTCGATCTCAGCGGCACTGATGTGATGCGTAAGATCATGATCCTTGCGCGGGAGACGGGTTCCGTGATCGAGATGAAGGAGATCGCCAACAATTCATTCATGCCGGAAGCCTGTATGCAGGGAACAGTCGCCGATTTCTATGCATCTATGGCGGTGGAAGAGGAGCACTTCAGGGAATTGTATCGCGGGGCGGTTGAAGCGGGATGCAAATTGAAATTCGTGGCCTCGTACAACAATGGAAAGGCCGCCGTTGGGCTGCAGCATATCGATCCGCAGCACGATCTTTACCATCTTTATGGAAAGGACAATATCGTTCTATTCTATACCGACCGCTACAAGGAACAGCCAATGGTGGTGAAGGGTGCGGGGGCTGGCGCCGAGGTGACGGCTAGCGGTGTATTCGCCGATATCCTGAGAGCAGTAAAACTATAACATGAAAAAAGTAACGGTACACGCGCCGGGCACAGTGGCGAACCTGGTTTGCGGCTTCGACATACTCGGGCTTGCATTGAACGATCCGTATGATATTATGGAACTGACCCTGCTGGATGAGCCGAAGGTGATCATTCACAACAGGGATGAATACGGCCTGCCGACCGAACCCGAACTGAATGTGGCCGGCGTAGTGTTGCTGGCGGTGATGGAGAAGATAGGAGGCAATACGGGCTTCGAGGTGACGATAGAAAAACATATAAAGCCAGGCAGCGGCATCGGCTCGAGTGCAGCCAGCGCCGCTGGTGCGGCGGTTGCGGCGAATCATCTATTGGGAAATATCTTCTCGACGGACGAACTGGTTCAATTGGCGATGAATGGAGAGAAGCTCGCATCGGGTGTCAAGCATGCGGATAATATCGCGCCCTGTATCCTTGGTGGTGTGAGCCTTATCCGTTCGATCCATCCCATCGATATCATTTCCATTCCCTCACCCAACCTGCACGTAACGGTGGTTCACCCTCAGATAGAAGTACGCACCTCCGATGCACGGCAGATACTCCGGCAGCAGATACTCCTGAAGGATGCGATAAGGCAGTGGGGAAATATTGCGGGGCTCGTGGCGGGGTTCCTGAAGAATGATACGCAACTCATCGGCCGCTCGCTCGAAGATGTGATCATAGAGCCGATACGCAGCATACTGATCCCGGGATTCGATGAAGTGAAGAAGAATTGCAAGGAGGCCGGCGCGCTGGGTGGGGGTATATCCGGCTCGGGCCCGTCCATCTTCATGCTGAGTACGGAAGAGGAAACGGCGCGGCAGGTAGCCACGGTCATGACGGATGTGTACCAACGGATCGGGATCGATCATCACATCCACGTGACTACGATCAATATGAAAGGTGTCCAGATTTTCTAATAAAAAAAGATAAGCGTTGAAATATAATAGCACCAATGGCGTCTCATCGCCGGTGGATTTCAAGGAAGCAACCATTCGTGGACAGGCGCCCGACAAGGGATTATATTTTCCCGAGCGCATCCCGCGCATAGACGCGAAGCTGCTGACGGATATCGAAAATCTCTCCAACGAAGAGATAGCCGTTCGCGTGATAGCGCCGTATACCGGCGATACCATACCCATGGAGACGCTTGAAAGGATAGTGGCGGAGACCGTCAACTTCCCGATACCACTGGTACCCATCACGGATAATATTTCTGCACTCGAATTATTTCATGGACCAACACTCGCGTTCAAGGACATTGGCGCCCGTTTCATGAGCCGGTGTCTCGGATTTTTCATGGGTACATCGGCGAATACGAGAAAAGTGACCGTGCTCGTCGCCACCTCGGGAGATACGGGTGGGGCCGTTGCCAATGGATTCTATGGTGTGGAGGGGATCGAGGTCGTCATTCTCTACCCACACGGCAAAGTAAGCCCGGTGCAGGAAAAGCAACTCACAACGCTTGGAAAGAACATACATGCGCTCGAAGTAGATGGAAGTTTCGACGATTGCCAGCGCATGGTGAAGATGGCATTTACCGATGATGAATTGAATCGACAGGTATTCCTCACGTCCGCAAACTCCATCAATGTGGCGCGGTGGTTGCCACAACAGTTCTATTATTTTTTCGCCTACAAGCAATGGCAGGATAAGAGTATTCCGCCGGTCATCAGTGTGCCGAGCGGCAACTTCGGTAATATCTGCGCAGGACTGCTGGCCGCACAATCGGGCCTGCCCGTGACGCATTTCATTGCCGCCTGCAATGTGAATGATACCGTTAGCGGCTACCTGCAGACAGGCGAGATGAAGGCGCGCCCCGCGGTGGCGACCCTATCAAACGCCATGGACGTCGGCGATCCAAGCAACTTCGTTCGCATATTGGAAATATTCCGCCACCGGCACCCGGATATTGTGGCCATGCTTTCGGCAGCGACGATAACGGACGAGGAGACGCTCGCGACCATCCGGGATGTTTATTCAAAACATGAATACCTCGCCGATCCCCACGGTGCGGTAGGCTATCTCGCCCTTCAACGCTACCTGGGTACACATGGAAATGCGAAAGGGATATTCCTCGAGACCGCACACCCGGTGAAATTCCCGGCAGCCGTAGAGGAGGCAACCGGCCGTGTGATGGATATCCCTTCTTCGCTTGCCGCGCTGATGAAGGTAGAAAAGAAGAGCCGCCGTATTGGCCCGGTCTATGACGAACTGAAAGGGTTCCTTTTACATGTTACCCGCTATTGACTAGTAATTCAAAATTAAAAAGTAAAAAGTAAAAAAGGCGTGATAGTCGGGAAGGCCTTGGCTTGTAAGTCAAAAGTAAAAAGCAGAGGCTGCCTGCTCTAAGCCGAATTCCTTCTACATGTTACCCGCCATTAACCAGTAATTCAAAAGTAAAAAGTCAAAAGTAAAAAGCAGAGGCTGCCCGCTCTAAGCCTAATTCCATATTCCAAATTCCCTATTCCCGACAGACGCGCATTTCCCCCGGAATGTTTATATTTTTGCATACAGGAAAGCATTGCTATGCATGATATAGAACCCTTTTATAATTGGCGGCATATATACGTGAGTGAAGAGGACAAGCAGTCTCCCTTCTATGGCCGGACCTATTCCGAATTTGAATTCTCCCAGACAGTTTACAACTACTACATCCATCCCCAGTGGGATGATTTCGGCAGCCGCACACTCTACATGAAGGTGCTAATGGCGGATTACGAGGAAAAATATGCCATCATTGAATTGTTTGGCGAATGGAACGATGCCATCGAGAACGATATCATGATGCTCAAACGGGACGTCCTGGAAAAATTCATGTTCGAGGGCATTCATAAATTTATCCTGATCGCCGAGAATGTATTGAATTTTCATAATGCCGAGCGGGACTACTATGAAGAGCTCTACGAGGAGATAATGGATGAGAATGGCTGGGTAGTTTGTTTAAACATGCCGACGCAAACGCAACACGACTTTAAACGGACGCATCTCAACAGGTATATCGAGCTGGTGGAACTGGATAACTGGCGAACCTACAAACCCTTTCATTTGTTTAAGAAGATAGATAATGACCAGATGGCAAGGCTGGCTCTGTAGCTCTGGAACCATGGCAGTGAGACGCAATGTTCCAGAAGCATAATAGGGTAGTAGCGTCTTTATCGGAATGAGGTGTGATAATGCGACAAGATTTTTGTCATTCTTTGGTCATCCGATAGTATTTTTGCCAAAATCTAAATCACCCTCCCTCATACATATGAAATGGTCTGAATTTTTCACCTCTGCGGTCGGCAAAAAATTGGTCATGGCATTAACGGGTCTCTTCCTGATCAGTTTTCTTGTTATCCATGTCGGCTTGAATGCCTGCGTTTTCAATGACCTCAAGATCTTCGACCCGACCGACAATGGCCGCATGTTCAACAAAGCTGCACACTTCATGGGTTCAGCCGTTGTCATTCGCATACTGGAGATCGGTCTTTTTATTTTCTTCTTCATCCACATCATCCAGGGATACGTCCTCGAGTTCGGGAACCGGTCGAAGAGAAAGATCGGCTACGAGGTAAAAATGGGCACGAAGGGCAGCGCCTGGTACCGCAAATCGATGGGCCTCCTGGGCACATTGCTATTGTTATTCCTGATCATGCATATTTCCCATTTCTGGATCCCTTCCCGGGTCACGAACGATCTTACTCCCGTCACCTATGGTGATATGGAAGCGCATGATCTCTTCGCCCGGATGGTGGATGTGTTTCAGAATCCATGGATAGTGGTACTGTATGTAGCTGGATGTATTTCCCTCGGCTGGCATTTGCTCCATGGTTTCCAGAGCGCCTTCCGGACCATCGGCGTATCTAATACGAAGTATATTAAAATAGCACAACTGGCGGGCGCCATATTTTCCGTGGTGGTGCCATTGTTGTTTGCGCTCATGCCGATCAGTATGTATTTTGGCTGGGTGGGGTTGGATAACTAAGAATAGATCAGTCTTAATGATAACGAGAGAAATCTGTTAAATATGCTTGATTCAAAAATTCCTGCCGGTACGCTCGAAGACAAATGGACAGACTACAAGGGCCATTGCAAGCTGGTAAATCCATCCAATAAGAGAAAGCTGGAGATCATCGTGATCGGCACCGGGCTTGCCGGCGCTTCGGCTGCCGCTTCCCTCGGAGAACTGGGCTATAAGGTGAAGGCCTTCTGTTTCCAGGATTCACCACGACGTGCGCATTCCATCGCCGCCCAGGGTGGTATCAATGCGGCAAAGAACTACCAGAATGACGGAGACTCCATCTTCCGTTTATTTTACGATACTATTAAAGGTGGCGACTATCGCTCCCGCGAAAGCAATGTGCATCGCCTCGCTGAGGTCAGTGCCAATATCATCGATCAATGCGTGGCGCAGGGCGTACCATTCGCACGCGAATACGGCGGCCTGTTGAACAACCGCTCCTTCGGCGGCACACAGGTGAAGAGAACATTCTATGCTGCCGGACAGACGGGACAGCAATTATTGATCGGCGCCTACCAGGGTCTCGAAAGACAGATAGCCCTTGGTAATGTGGTCATGCATACACGCCACGAGATGCTCGACATCGTGACCATCGATGGAAAGGCCCGCGGCATCATTGCACGCAATCTTGTTACGGGTAAACTCGAGCGTCATTTCGGCCATGCCGTCGTGCTATGTTCGGGTGGCTATGGCAATGTGTTCTATCTCTCCACGAATGCCATGGGTAGCAATGTAACGGCGGCCTGGAAAGCACATCGCCGCGGCGCTTATTTCGGAAATCCCTGCTTCACACAGATCCACCCCACCTGCATCCCCGTTACCGGCGATCACCAGAGCAAACTGACACTGATGTCGGAATCGTTGCGTAATGACGGGCGCATCTGGGTCCCGAAGACAAAGGACGATCCACGCAAGGCAAACGATATTCCCGAAGACGAACGGGATTACTATCTCGAGAGAAAGTATCCTGCTTTCGGTAACCTCGTGCCACGCGATGTGGCCTCCAGGGCAGCCAAACAGGCCTGCGATGCCGGCTTCGGCGTGGGTACTACCAAACAGGCCGTTTATCT
>DATHKS010000499.1:0-4543 GCA_035488975.1 Chitinophagaceae bacterium
TTGCAGGTCGGTGGCCCCACCGAGCATGAGGAATCCTTTGGTGAGAGCACGGCGGTTTGCATCTTCGTACCCGAAGACACTGATGAGCTGGCGAACGTAGTTGATCCTGTTGCTGCGGAGAAGGTCCTTTGTGACCGGAATATATTTACTCGCGGCCTCTGAAGTGCCGGAGCTGAGTGCATAGTATTTTATCTTCCCGGGCCATGTTACATCGGGAACGCCTTCCAGTGTTTTCTTCCACCATTCTTCATAGATCTTATTGTAATCGTGAACGGGTACCCGCTCCTGGAAGATTTCGGTAGTTTGTTTACTTAGCAGGGCCTCATCGAAATGATACTGCTGGCCAAACTCGGTGAACCTTGCCTTCTTCAGGAGACGCTTCAATACCCTCACCTGCTGGCGGGGAGCATCATTAGGAGGAATACGGAGCGCGGCGGCGAGCGCCTTGGGAAGTTTTATGTCAATTATTGTTGCCATGTGCTAAGACAAGTAACCGTTCTTCTTTCTTTAAAGTTACGCAATACAGCCCTTCTATGGTTGCGAATATAGAGTAAACGAGGAGATAACGGCCCCGAATTTTGAGAGGCTGAAAGGGGTCAAAAGTCCGCGCGATCCGGCAGTTTTATCCGCCGAGTTGGCGATATGTTTTCAGTATTAATTTAATATCATGAGATGGCTCATAATCGCGCGCATACCAGTAATCGATCATCTGGAGACTCTGAATGGGAAGTTGCTGCTTCACCCGGACCGGTATTCCATTCGAAGCTAGGATACCGGGGCGAAGCAGGGGAAGTCCTCTCTGTGGCACCGCATAGCCGATCCAGGTCTTCTTGCCAAACACGATGCCGATGCAGTTGGCAAGGAATTGAAGAGGATGTTTTACTATCAATAGCTGGATGGGAAAAGTCACGAGTGCTATCAATGCAATGCAGACATCCGCAAGACGCTTCAGGCGAAGGTTGTAAGGATCGGCCAGCTGAAACCCATTTTCCCTGGATAATGCCTCGCCGGAATAATCCTTTGACTCGCTACCTACGATGCTATGACTGCCGGCCGCGTGGATCTTTATTTTTATCCGGTGATCGAGTTCGGGAAGCAATGCAATGATGTCTTTGAAGGAAAGCATACCCTGGCAGAAGATCACCTCGCGAAATGGAAGCGCCCTCGATAACTGTCCCAGGCGGCACCAATGGCCGATGCCGGACAGGTCCTCTTCCTGAACGGCCACCCTTCCCAATACCTTTTCCTGCACACCGGCCTCGCTCAATAAATGCAGGATATTTTCGAACTCCGGTTGGGTGCCCGCTATGAGCGTATCGGCGTGTTCCTGTCTCATCTTGTTATCATCCAGCACTTTTATTTTCACCAATGCCCAACGCAACAGGCTGATCAGGATGAATGCAAGCACCACTCCAAAAAGGATGATGCCCCGCGAGAAACGATATCGTTCCGGCAACAACGAATAGGCGGCGAGAATGACGATGGTCGCGATGAGCGTCGATCGTATGAGCTCCGACCTTTTATACCAGCGGTCATATAACCCCGCATAATAGGCCGTCACCAGGTAGGCCACCGTGAAACAGGGGAAGACGATCCATAGGATCCTGGTTTCATATTGCGTATCGGGCCGTATATAGGTATTCCAGAAATTCTTAATGATCCAGAAAGAGAGAAGAATAAAACCGGTATCGATCATCGGCAGGCCGAGGCGGCGAATGAAACTCCCGACAGCCGTCATTGCCGCACGGATCCAGATTGCCAGGTGGATGAAGAAATTAAACAGGCCTGCGCGCGTGCCGCCATAATGCTTCTTGACGAAAAGGCTCATGGCATTGTAGAACATGCGCACATAGTTCATGCTTCCCCTCTTGGTACTTTCTCCTTTGAAATGGATAATGCGGCTTCCTGCGAAGTAATAATTCTTGAACCCGCTCTTCTGTATCCGGTAACTGAGGTCGATATCCTCTCCATACATGAAGAATACTTCATCGAAGCCGCCCGTCTTCTCCAATACCTCGCGCTTCACCATCATGAATGCTCCCGCAAGCACATCCACTTCGTGGCTCTCATTTTCATTCAAATGACCGAGATGGTATTTGGCGAATGTCTTCGAATGGGGAAACAGGCTGGCGAGGCCAAAGAGTTTGTATAGCGATGTCAGGGGCGATGGAAAGGAGCGCTTCGATTCTTTGAGGAACCGGCCACCGCCATCCAGCATCTTTATTCCAAGTGCGCCGGCATCGGGATGCGACCGGAGAAAGGAGATACATGCCGTCAGGCAATCCTCGGGCAGAATGGTATCGGGGTTCAGGAAAAGGATATGATCACCGGTGGCGATCCTCAATCCCTGGTTACAGGCCTTGGAGAAACCGGCATTTTCCTTGTTGCCAATAAATCTTACGTGGGGAAACTTGGGTTGCAGGTAATCGAGGCTATCGTCCATCGAATTGTTATCTATTACGATCACCTCCGCGCCTATCGTCGCGATAGCCCGCTGCACGGAGCTTAGGCATTGCTCCAAAAAGTGTTTTACATTATAGTTAATTATGATTACCGATAAGTCCACTGAACGAATTAAGGCGTTATTTTAAGGATAATGCAAAGAAAGGAAAAAGCAAGTCGAACATTCACATTACGCGCATGTTATTCTAAATATTACCTCTCCGTTCATTCTTAAAACATTTTATCATGAAAAATAAAAATCTCGGCTCGCAGGGCCTGCAAGCCTCCCAGCTTGGTCTTGGCTGCATGGGCATGAGCGATTTCTATGGTGCGCACAACGACCGGGAGTCGCTTGAGGTACTGGATCGTGCAGTGGAGCTAGGCATCACTTTCTGGGACACCGCCGATGCGTATGGACCCCATACTAATGAGGAACTCGTAGGGAAGGCCCTGAAGAAACACCGCAGCAAGATCACCCTCGCTACCAAATTCGGCATCGTCCGCGATCCGAATGATCCTTCAAAGAGAGGCATCAATGGAAGACCCGAGTACGTGAAGTCGTCGGTGGAGGGAAGCCTGAAGAGACTCGGCACTGACCAGATCGATCTCTATTATCTGCACCGGAAGGATCCGGCAACACCTATCGAGGAGACCGTTGGCGCCATGGGCGAACTGGTAAAGCAGGGAAAGATCAGGGGAATCGGGCTTTCAGAGGTGTCGGCAGAAACGCTTCGTAAGGCACATTCCACTCACCCTATTACCGCCATTCAATCGGAGTATTCATTATGGAGCCGTGAGCCGGAGGATGAAGTGCTGAAGACGTGCAAGGAGCTGGGCATTGCCTTCGTGGCCTATAGCCCGCTGGGCAGGGGATTTCTCACCGGTCAGATCAAGACGTTTGAGGACCTGGACCAGGACGATTACCGCCGCCTTTCCCCGAGATTCCAGGGTGAGAATTTTCAGAAGAACCTTGACCTCGTGAGTAAGATAGAACAGCTGGCAGAAGAAAAGAATTGCAAGGCATCCCAGCTTGCATTGGCCTGGGTGATGGCACAGGGAGAGAATATTTTTCCGATCCCCGGCACCAAACGCATAAAATATTTAGAGGAAAATGCGGGCGCTCTTGATGTGTCCCTTTCCGCAAAGGACCTGGAGACCTTGGATGCCATTGCTCCCAAAGGTGCAGCGGCGGGCCTACGCTATCCCGAGGCGGGGATGAGTATTGTGAATGCCTGATGCTCCTTCCATTTTATGCAGAATATTTTTATGAAAGCCCGGCGTGGTTTGTCTCCCGCGCCGGGCTTTCATTGGTTATCTTTGGGCATGCTTAAGTCAACACTCATAGAAGCCGCGAAGGCCGGCGCTGCTGAGATCACACGTTTTTTCAATACAGATTTCAAGATCACGAACAAAGAAGGGATCAACAACCCGGTTACGGAGGCAGACCATGCCTCGGAGAAGGCGATCTTCGCCATCATCAAGAGCAAATTTCCCGACCATTATATTTTGAGTGAAGAGGCGGGCGAGATCATCCAGGACTCCACTTATAAATGGATCATCGATCCCATCGATGGTACGATCAATTTTGCACACGGGATTCCATTGAACTGCGTCTCGATCGGGATAGAAAAGGATGGAGAAATGATCCTCGGTGCGGTGTACAATCCGCATCTTAATGAATTCTTCCTTGCAGAGAAGGGCGGAGGCGCCACATTGAATGACCGTTCCATTCACGTGAGCAGCCAATCCGAGACCATTCACGCCTGCCTGGTCACGGGCTTTCCTTATACTTATCTCAATATGGCGAACGGACCATTGGAGATCTTCGAACGGTTCATCCGCAAGGGCGTACCCGTTCGCCGTCTCGGCTCGGCCGCCATCGATCTTTGCTGGGTTGCCGCCGGTCGCTTCGATGGTTTCTATGAGCACAAGCTTGAAGCCTGGGATAGTGCGGCAGGTTACCTGATGGTGGAGGAGGCTGGCGGTCGCGTAACCGACTACGATGGCAACAAATATTCTCCTTACCAGCACCGCATCCTGGCAACGAATGGCAAGATCCATGATGAGATGCTGGATGTAATCAATAAAAGAAAAGAATTAT
>DATHKS010000500.1:0-4497 GCA_035488975.1 Chitinophagaceae bacterium
TCCTGGTACCGGCAAGAAGGGCTCATTGGAAAGCTATGCGTCGGCTACCGGCGTTCGTTATACCGCTATTGAATTTTTAAAGAATACGGATGTGCCCAGCACCCTGAGAAGTATCCCTGAGGACGACCTGGATTCCAAGAAGGTCTATGAGGCCGCTATCCAGGGCGATGAGCTGGCGAGGAATGTCTACGAATTCACAGGCCGTATCCTGGGCCTTGCACTGGCCAATGCGGTCATGTTTTCCAGCCCGCAGGCTATTGTCCTCTTTGGCGGGCTAACAAAGGCCGGCGACCTGATACTGAAACCGACACGGGAGCATATGGAAGCTAATCTCATCCAGGTGTTCCAGAACAAGGTGAAGATCCTGATCAGCCATCTGAAGGAATCGGATGCGGCTATACTGGGGGCGAGTGCGTTGGTGTGGGAAATGAAATAAAAACCAATTTGGCAATTTGATAATTTGATAATGCAGCGTGCTCCGATGAGTAATGACTGTTCGGACTGAGGATCATTGGCACATTGCCAAATTATCAAATTACCAAATTGAAATAAATAAAGCCCCTCTACGGGGCTTCATTTATTTTGTCCAATATCCACGAAAATAGAATGTTATTGAGGCATAGTTATAGACATCACTTTTTTACCGGTGCAACTAATCATGTATGTTGTTCTACTCCTTAAACCTAACCCTTCTTCTTATCTGCTAGCCGTCGATTGATCGAGCTTGGCCAATGGTTCCTTCACTACAACAGTGTTGGAAGATTTGTCATCCTTTGCGTACGATGCAAGGGTGACAGCAGTGACAGTTGTCAATGCAGCCGCAGAAATAAGGGAAATAAATACCAGGAGTAATGGAAATACAAGCTTTCTCATGGGATGAATTTTCATAATAGTAGGCAAAATTGTGCCAATAAGCAAATTTTCCCTATCTAGTTTCTAACCTATGACGCACATTTGACACAATTCGAAGGTAAATTAGTGTTTACACTTAATCATTTATAAGGGCTTATAAAGCAAGGTTTAGCGGATCAATGTGGTCGTTCCCTTCAGCTCGTACACCTTTCCGATGTAATCCGTAGCCCTCAATCGCCAAACATATACGCCGCTCGCCTGCTGCGTTCCTTTAAAGGTTCCATCCCAGGCCCTCTTCGGATCCGCAGAAGAAAAAAGAAGCTGGCCCCACCGGTTGTACACCATATAATAGTCCACTTTTTTGATCCCGATATAGTATGGAACGAGCGCGTCATTCAGCCCGTCATTATTCGGTGTGAAGCCACTGGGTACATAGATAGAAGAGCCTTTGAAAACAGTGAGCGTGATATCGTCTTCATCGGTACAGCCCTCGGGCGTTGTAACGAGCAAGGTATAGGTGACGTCATCCTGTAACACAACGGTGGGATCCGCAACGGAAGGATCGTTCATACCGGTAGAGGGTATCCATGAATAACTACCCCCACCCGTGGCATGCAACTGGAAAGGCTGGTCCTTTATGATCACCGTATCGTTGCCGGCAAAGGCAAGTGCCTGAACGATCTTCAACGGGATTACGGAAGGCGGGGAGGAACATCCGTTATCGGCCCCCGCAGTCAGCGTCACCGAATAGCTGCCTGGTTTATTATAAGTGTGAGATGGATTCTGCCCGGTAGAGATCTTCGCATCCCCGAACTGCCATGTCCAGGTTGCTATCGACGTAGAATTGTCGAGCTGTGTGCCGGAGAAAAGTATAGGCTTGTCCTGGCAACCATCGAGCGCCTTCGCCTCCACCGCCGGCGCGGGTTTGATGACGACGGGATTACTCGCCGTAAGCGTTCCGGCGCAGCCGTAGCTTGTGCCGACTGCCAGTTGCAGCGTATGCGGACCTGCAGATAGATTCGTGAGTTGCGGAAGCAGGTCCGTGGAGACGAAGTTTCCATCGACCGACCAGCTCCGGTCTGTTATAATGCCGACATTGCTCGTAGACAGATCCACGATCCTCGGCGGAAGGCCCGCACAGGTATCGAACACCTGGAAGGATGCAACAGGTATATCGCCTACTACGATCGTTCTTTTGAGAGTATCGCTCACGCATCCGTCGAAGCCGGTCACCACCATCTGGGCAGTGTACAGGCCGGGCGCGGCATACTGATGAGGAGGCGGATTCATTTGTGTAGAAGTTGAACCATCCCCGAAGTTCCAGTAGTACCCGAGTATGGGTGCAAATGATTCCGATGTATTGGTGAATGTGATCGGCTGACCGAGACAGACGGCGTTGTTGTTGGAGTTGGTAGTGAAGCCCGGGCTGAGAGCGGTGCAGAACTGTTGGAGATTGTAAGAGCCGCCGGTCGACGCCGTGAATCCCCAATACACAAGCGGGCTATTGTTGAATATAGTTGCAACAAGATCAACCTGTGCCTCTACCCGCATCGAACCGTCGAAATAGCCGCGGAGATAGTGAGTGGTGGGATCCCATGATATCCTGAATGTATGCCATGCGCAGTCCTCTATATTATCGCCTGACGACGAAGCCTGAATGGGACCAGCGAGATCCGTACCATGGGAAATGACACCATTCGCCTGGATGCTGATATGATCGTAAGGCGGATCGTTGTTCTCGGTATTCTGCCAGGTATCCAGCGTCACGCCGATCGAGGGTTTCACCCCATCGAAACCCAATCCGCCGCCGCTCACACCCAGGCTGGTACTAACTTGCTGGAGCATGAATACCATTCCATCGGCGCCGGTCTGATCTGCACAACCGAGGTAGACACTGAAACGGAAATCGAATGGATTATTCAGGTCGAATTTCGTCTTGTTCCAGGCGCTTCCCCCCTGGAAGGTCGATGGGTATGTGAGAGTGTAACAATTACAGGTATTCTTTACAGCATCACCATTGAGGTCATACTGTTGAGCAGATGCATTGAAAGAAACAGGAATTGCTGCCAGGAAAAATAAGACAGGTATCAGCGATTTCATGGCGGTGGAAGCAGCAATTTGATAAGAAAGCAAGATACCTAAAAAAGAGGATATCCTCTCTAAGCCTGCATCTTGCTCATCTCCCATTCCTTCCGGCCCAAACCGGGGAATACATGCCGTTCACTATGATAGGAGGAGCGGACGAGCGGCCCGCTTTCTACATAGTCGAGACCAAGCTGGTAGCCTATCTCGCGGTACTCGGCAAACTCGTCGGGATGAACGAAGCGCTGAACGGGCAAATGTTTATGTGTAGGTTGAAGGTATTGTCCAATGGTTATGACATCGCAGCCATTATCGCGAAGGTCTGTCATGGTCTGTATCACTTCTTCTTTCTTTTCTCCGAGGCCGAGCATGATGCCGCTTTTGGTCCTTCTGCCTCCTTCCTTGAGTATGCGGATCACTTCCATGCTGCGCCAGTATTTTGCCTGGATACGCACCTGGCGAGTGAGTCGTTCTACTGTTTCGATATTATGCGACACCACTTCGGGGGCGGCTTCAATGATGCGCTCGATGTCTTCTTTTTTTCCCTTGAAATCAGGAATGAGTGTTTCGAGGGTAGTATCGTTATTCAATGTCTTGACCGCACGGATCGTATTTTGCCAGATGATGGAGCCACCGTCCTTCAACTCGTCCCGGTCGACCGAGGTGATGACAGCATGCTTAACTTTCATGAGATAGATCGCTTCCGCCACCCGTTGAGGCTCGTCCCAATCCAGCGGTTCCGGGCGCCCGGTGGCAACGGCACAGAAGCCACAACTGCGGGTGCATACATTTCCAAGGATCATGAATGTCGCCGTACCCGCGCCCCAGCATTCTCCCATATTGGGACAATTACCGCTCTCACAGATCGTATGAAGTTTATGAGTGTCGACAAGATTGCGAACATGCTTATAGCTCTCACCGATCGGGAGCTTCACCCGTAACCAGTCCGGTTTTTTGACCCTGGTCTTTTCGGGTATGGAGGAAACAACGGGAAGTTCATTCATAGTGCAAAAATAAGACGGAAAGATCAAGATAACGCCAGGTTACCAGCCCTCTCATTCCTTATTTACGCTTACCGAAGAGAATGGCGATGTATCCCTGGAAGAATAATCTTTTATCATCTTGTAACGCAAGTATCTGTATTTTGTTCGCATAGGCTTCCACGCTCATGCCTATTTCGAGTCCCGCCACGGATTCATTGTAGCGGCCATAGTCGAACCTCATCGCCACCTTGGCAAAAGCACCGGGTTTTACCTTTATTTCACCCCAGCCTTTGCCGAAGCCGCCGCCGGAAATGATGGCGCTCTGATCGAGGAAGAGAGTGGTATCGGCGTCCTTGTACCTGATTGCACGCTGACTGCCTGGGGGATCTTCTACATTGAGGTAATAAGGACGAAGAAGGCCTAATGATAAACCGGCATTATAAATACCTGTTACCGCCACACCATTCTTATTTCCTTTTTGGCCGAAGATGTATTGCTGCCCGAAACCGATCGTGACGGGATAGAAGTAATTGACCTTTCCATACACATATGGATTGCCGAAGATGAAACTGCCGCCGAG
>DATHKS010000501.1:0-2475 GCA_035488975.1 Chitinophagaceae bacterium
CGGGTTATTCGCCTCTATTTCCTTCATCTCCATCCGGATGCGCAGGAAGGCGCCCAGGTCGTCCTCGCATTCCTCCAATTTATCCCGGCAGAATTCGTAATCCTGCAACCAGACCACCGTGTTGGCGGGTAAGAAATCGAAGAGTGATATTCTTTCCTCATTCTCGAATTGCGTGTCGACGTTTGGAATGATCGTGACCTGCAACAGCCTACGTTCGCTCAATTGCGTTTCGGGATCGACGATACGGATGGAATCGACATCATTCCCGAACAGTTCTATGCGATAAGGCTTCTCATTGCCGAAGGAATAGATATCGAGAATCCCTCCCCGGATGGCGAATTGTCCCGGCTCATAGACGAAGTCGGTGCGCTCGAACCCATAGTCTGAAAGTTTCAGCAGGAGTTGGTCCACATTCAGCGGATCACCGGCCTTGATCCGAATGATATTGGCCGAGAGCGTGCTGGGGATCACCACCTTTTCAAACAACGATTCGGGGTGGGTGACAATTATCTTCTTATTGATCTCGCCCCCGCCTGCCGCGATCTTCGTCAGGGCCTCGGTCCTCAGCATCACGTGCGAGGAATTCAGCAACCGGTAATTCTTGCGGGTTTTGAAGGAGGATGGGAAATAAAAAATATCGAGTGCGCCGGTCAGGCTTTCGAGTGTATTATGAAAATAAGCGGCCTCTTCGGCATCGTTTAATACAATGAGATGGTTGAGTTGCTGTGCGCTGGGATGTAAAAAGCTGGCGGCTGTGACGAAGGCGGAAGAACCGCCCTGCAGATTTTTAAGATAGGTCCGTTGCGGTTGGGAAAAAGAAAGCCTGTCCACCAATTGAAAAAGGCGGGGGTTGTTCTGATACTGCTTCAACAATTCCTCTGTCATAATTCCCGCGGCGAAATTACGGAATCCACGGAGGATAACCCTTCGGCAAATTTATTTTAAGCCATCAGCCCGTTCTTCGGGGAGCGGTCTGCTCCGTATTAAGAAAAAAGGGGTCAGTAAACGGCATCATAATTTGCCTTGAAATCGACTACTTCCATCTTACCGGGCTTGACCTCAACGGGATAAATATTATTCTTTCCATCGAAAAGATTAGCATAGTAGAGGTCGCCCTTCTTGATGAAAAGCGAGTATACCCCAGGCTTCAGCTTAGCGCTGAACGAGCCTTTTTCATCTGTTTTGATCTCCCGGACCAGTTCGGTGGAAATATTTTTGTAGAAGGAAGACACCCCTTCCCTGCTTACTTCGTTTATATTGGTTAACCGGTACACATAAAGTGTCGTCTTCATTCCCCGCGGAGAAGACGGCGCCTGGTCGGGCGACGGCATCTGGTTACCACGCACCATATACACATGCCCTTTGATGCCGGTACGATGGCAGTTTACAGCGGAATCGCGGGAGAAGGAAGTCAGGACGACCAAACCAACTACCGTTAAAATAAAAATCCAATGTTTCATGTATAATGCTTTTCAATTTTGTCCGGCTGCCGGTAAATACTGTAAATTAGATTATCAATAACCAAGCTAACTAAACCCTGATCAATATATGCGTTTTTTTGCTTTATCTACCCTCTTATTCCTTCTGTTCAATCTGGCCTCTTTTACCTCGACCGCCCAGGTAACTACAAATACACAACTTCTCAAACAGGCATCCATTCAGCAGGGAGAAAAGGAAAAGAAGGAATACGAACAGCTGAAAAAACTGGCGAGGGAAAAGGGATGGAAACTCGTGATCAATGGAAAGAATGGTTACAAGTCTATTCTCGCGGGCATCGATAGTCTTGGCATGCCCCTCTACCTGTCAACGAACAATAATATCCTTGCTGCAGCAACTATTGGAACCAACCGGCTATGGCCCGGCGGCTCCACCGGACTTAACCTCGATGGTTCCTCGGACAATGTGAAGGGAAAACTGGCGATATGGGATGGAGGGAATATCCTCAGCACACACGTCGAGCTCACGGGCAGGATCCTTCAAAAAGACAATGATGTGGTGAGCGAACATTCCACGCACGTGGCGGGAACGCTCATGGCAAGTGGTGTGAACCCCCTCGCAAAAGGCATGAGCTTCGGACTTAAGCAACTCGTCGCTTATAACTTTACCGGCGATCTGTCCGAAATGATGGGTGAGGCCCCCAATCTCCTGCTTTCAAATCACTCGTATGGATATAATGCGGGATGGGTATTCAATGAGGAAGAGAATCGTTGGGAGTTCTGGGGACGCCAGGGGGCCAACGAAGACTTTAAATTCGGTTACTATTCCGCGGAAACCCAGATCTGGGATTCGATAGCCTATAATGCGCCTCTCTATTTAATAGTAAAATCGGCAGGCAACAGCCGCGATGTGAATGGACCCGCCGTGGGCCAGCCATATTTCCGTTTCAATGCATCCAATGTAATGGCGAGTGCCGGCAATCGGCCCGCAGGCATCAGCAATAATGATGGATACGATATTCTCTCCACCACCAGTACC
>DATHKS010000502.1:0-10271 GCA_035488975.1 Chitinophagaceae bacterium
ATCTCTCCCGTGGCAATGGACCGGGGAGAGTTGGGTTGGTATTGCTCCGTTGAGCTACCAATATGAAGTAGTCCGGCCGCCCCATCGGCAATCCACGCCTCATTCTGTATAAGAATAGCGGACCGGGGTTGAGAAAGTAGCGGCGCCTGGCTGATGATCCTATCGATAGTCCCATTCGTGTTGAGTATGACCACCCGTCCCGCTGCATTCGTCCTGGATTCACAAAGAAGTATCTTATTGCCGGAACCTTCCAGGCTGTTTATTTTCCAATCGTCATGATACAAGAGGCCCCAGTTGCTGCCGTTCTGGATAAATAAGGAATCATCTTTTTGCAATATCATCTTGTCCTGGATGGATATTACATCGGAATAATTTCCGGGATAAAGTCCATTGGAGGCATCGGGCGATTGCCAGTTGCTGTAGTCGGCAGGATTGGGAGCATTGAGAGCCGCCTTTTTCAATCCCTGTTCCGTAGCCGCATAAAAGAAGGCGTTGTCACTCGCCATACCATTCACCTTGATGTGCGTGCCCGAGGCGCCGATGAACCAGGTATCTTTTATTTCGTTCCGCTCGCCGTCGACTACAACGATGCCGAGGCCGGTAGAGAGATAATAGTCGTGTCCCAGCGAATAGATATCATAAATGGTCTTGTCTCCCGCGATATTATCCCGGGTTATGTCGCGGATCGCTGTAATATCGTTACGGTAGATGATGTCAATGGTGCTGTTATCGTAAGCAACAACGAGTTTTTCGTTCACATCGTCGTAGTGGATCCGGCTGATGCCTGTTTCGCTGAGCCCCGTTATGCGGCTGAAACGCTCTATGGTATTGCTTGAAGGATCGTACGAAAAAAAACTGTAGGGTGTGGCGGCAATGATCTTACCATCCGCCTGCGTCACCTGGGTGGCGCTGGCATATGGAAGGTACTCTCTCCAGGAGCCGATGGGCTGCTGGGCAGCAGTGATATGATGAAAAAACAGGATTGATACTGCCAGGAAGAGTCTCACTTGCCAAAAGTATCGCAAAGGACCGAAGAAAGCACTCTCAGGCAACCATCTAGGAAGAAAAGCAGGTAAAGCTTTTTTCTGTTTCTTTGCACGGCTTTGGCAGGGTATTAGAAATATAAAGAAACCCGGAAAATTTCATCTATGTGGCGTAAACTCGGAAAGTTCATCTTGGCGAATCGTTGGCCTCTTCTCGCGGTTCTCATAGCGGCAACCATCTTCATGGGCTACAGGGCATCCAGGGTTGAACTGAGCTACGAGTTTACCAGGGCCATCCCCGTCAACCACCCGGCAAACATTACCTACCAGGCATTCAAACAAAAATATGGGCAGGACGGAAATCTCCTGGTGATCGGGATACAGACTGATAATCTTTTTACGGAGAAATTATTCAGGGACTATACCCGACTGCTGCGCGACCTGAAGAAGGTTGCGGGCGTCACGGATATCATCTCCGTTCCTTCGTCCATCAATCTTGTGAAGGATTCGGTTACGGAAAAACTGATCGCCACACCGATCTTTTCCGATACGGTCTCCTCGCAATCGCAACTGGATAGCAGTGCAGCCATTTTCCTGAATCTTCCTTTCTATCAACAACTTTTGTATAATCCGCAGACCAAGGCCTGGCTGATGGGAGTAAGTGTAGACAAGAATGTAATGAACTCGAAGAGGAGGAATACCGTTGTTGCCGCCATTACACAATTAACCGATGCCTTCGGGAAGAAGAATAACCAGGAGGTATATCTAAGCGGTCTTCCGCTGATCAGGACGGAACTCTCCACGCGGATAGCAAACGAGATGAGATGGTTCCTGCTCGCGAGCGTGGTACTGTCTGCCTTGATCCTTTTGCTATTCTTCCGCTCCTTCAGTGCTACGCTGCTTTCACTTGCCGTAGTGATCACGGGTGTGTTATGGAGCCTCGGCACAATGAACCTGTTTGGCTACAAGATCACGCTTCTCACGGCCTTGATCCCGCCGCTTATTGTTGTGATTGGAATTCCCAATTGCATTTATTTCCTGAATAAATATCACACGGCGTACAACGATAAGGGCGACAGGCATGAGGCGTTGGTCACCATGGTCGGGCGGATGGGCATCGTGACTTTGTTCTGCAACCTGGCGGCGGCTATCGGCTTCGCGGTATTTGCATTGACCAAGAGCCAGATCCTGCAGGAGTTCGGAGTAGTAGCGGGCATCAACATCATGGTTCTATTCTTTATCTCGCTGATCATGATCCCGGTTGCACTCAGCATTCTCCCTGTACCGAAGTCGAGGCATACCAAGTATCTCGATAATCCCCGCCTTAACCGCTGGCTGGACCGCCTCGAATTCTGGTCGCTCAATCACCGCAAGCTGATCTATGCGGTTTCGGCGATTGTTGTTGCATTCTCCATTGCCGGCATTTTCATGTTGAAAAGTGTTGGGTATATAGTAGATGATCTTCCCAAAACGGATAAAATATATACCGATCTGAAATTTTTCGAAAAGAACTTCAAAGGCGTCATGCCGCTGGAGATACTCGTTCATACCAATAATAAGGCGGGCATTCTCCGCGATCTCGACAACCTGAACCGGATCGACTCGCTCTCTGCATTCCTTGCGAGTTTACCCGAAATGGCGAGGCCCCTCAGTATCACCGAAGGGCTGAAGTTTGCGAAGCAGGCCTTCTTCGAAGGGGACAGCACAAATTATTCAATGCCGAACCAGTTCGATCTCCCGGCTATGGTTGATTATCTTAAGTTCAAGAAGGATACCGGGAACGCGCGGAATTCATTTACAAAATTGGTCTCCACCTTCATCGACAGCAGCCGACAGGAGGCGCGGATAAGCATCTCGATGGCCGATGTAGGCAGTGAGCGGCTGCCGAAAATCCTGGATACCATTTCGAAAAAAGTAAAGGAATTATTTCCCGATAAGAAATACCAGGTACAACTAACCGGCACCAGCATCACCTTCCTGGAAGGAAGCAGTTTCATTATACATGGACTGAAAGAAAGTATCTTCTGGGCGTTCCTGCTCATTGCTCTTTGCATGCTTTATCTGTTCAAGTCATTCAGGATCCTGATATGTTCCCTCATTCCCAATCTTATCCCGCTCGTGATCACGGCGGGTGTAATGGGTTGGGTGGGCATTCCATTGAAGCCCTCCACTGTTCTTGTTTTCAGCGTGGCTTTGGGTATAGCTATCGATATTACTATACGATTCCTCATTAACTATAAACAGGAGTTGCCTCACCAGCACTACGATCTGAAACAGACGGTGATCGAGACCATTCATGGTACCGGCATCAGCATCATATATACCTCCATGGTATTGATAGCAGGATTTATCATATTCAGCTTCAGTGGCTTTGGCGGTACGCAAGCATTGGGATGGCTTACGTCGCTGACTCTCGTTACTGCTACCCTCACCAATCTCGTATTATTACCAGCATTGCTCATCAGTTTCGGGAAGGGAAAGAAAAAATAAGTGCCCGCATAAAGCAGCAGACCAGGTCAGCCTTCTGTCATAAATCTGATTGCTCCGCAAACTTTTGGGACAGAATAGAAGTTTTCATATCTTTTGTTGCGATTTCTTGAATTGTAACAATACTGTTCGAACGGTATTGTTATAATTTTTATCTATACTAAAACTAAAACTGCACATGAGAAAACTGTTAGTAGCCCTAACGGTTGTCCTGTTATTTACGGGGCAGCTGTTAGCACAGAAAACCATCACCGGTACGGTGACGGACGACAAAGGGAATCCCATCCCCAATGTATCGGTCGTAGTACGAGGATCGAATACAGGTACAGTCACAAAATCAGATGGATCTTATTCGTTAACAGTACCAGCGTCTGCCAAGGCACTGATCTTTTCCTCCGTGGATATGGCCACCACGGAAGTAACTATCGGTTCCCAGACTTCTATCAACGCTTCCCTGAAATCCTCCGACAGGTCGTTGCAGGAAGTGGTAGTGGTTGGTTATGGAACCCAGCGCAGAAAGGAAGCGACGGGTAGCGTATCCAGCGTCAAGGGATCGGCGATTGCACAAAAGCCGTTACAGAGCTTTGAATCGGGATTGGCCGGTAAAGCGGCGGGTGTTCAGATCACGGTTCCCAATGGCGTGGTCAACAATCCACCCGTGTTCCGCATCCGTGGTACCAACTCCATTTCGCTCAGTTCTTATCCGCTTATCGTGATCGATGGCGTGCCTACTTATACGGGCGACCAGGGTGCGACAAGTGCACCGGCGAATGCGTTGGCGAGTATCAACCCCAACGATATCGAAAGCATCGATATCGCAAAGGATGCCGCCGCTTCCGCTATCTATGGTAGCCGCGCAGCCAATGGCGTTGTCTTCATCACAACCAAGAAAGGTAAAGTAGGCAAGGCCCGTGTCAACTACGACGGCTGGGTCGGTTTTACAAAACCAACCGGCTTACCGAAGATCCTCGATGCACAGCAATACGTGGACTACAAGAATGCCGCTCTCAACAATCTCAAGGCACTTGTTCCAGCTACCACAGGCAGCTTTATTATTCCAACTGATGCCGACGGCAAGCCGATCAATACCAATTGGTACGATGAAGTGTACCGGAATGCATTCTCTCATAGCCATAACATGAACGTCTCCGGCGGTACCGAAGGAACTACTTATTATTTTTCCGCTGGCTACACTAACCAGGAAGGCATCCTGCAAAAAAATGATTTCACACGCACGAATGTCATGCTGAATGTGGACAGCCGCGTAAACAAAATACTGACCATCGGAGGAAAGCTCTCTTACTCCAATGAGAAAAACAATATCGGTGGTTCATCCGGCTCATTACCAGGTGAGGGGTTTGCATCTGCCGGCGCAGCGCGTCTTGCCTTTGCACTTCCTCCCAATGTATCACCATTCAACAACAACGGGACGTATAACTATGCTTCCGCTACTTCCATTGGAAGCCAGGGGTCAATTGTAAATAATGCCAATCCTTACACCTTCAACAATGTGAGGATGCTGTTAGACCTCAACCGGTCCAATAATGAGGTGAACCATTTGCAATCGATTGCCTACGTTCAGCTCCGGCCTTTCAGCTGGATGACATTGAGAACGGCATACGGCATCGACAATATGCTTATCGATAATGATATCTTCTTCAATCCCTATCATGGAGATGGCCCTGGTACGGGTACAGGTCCTGGCGGTGCAGCAACTGCCTCTTATTCCAAGGATAAGACCTGGCTCTGGACAAACACCATACAACTGGATTATACATTTTTCGACAACCATAATTTCAGTCTGCTCGCGGGTAACGAACAACAACGGCGTACTACGGTTGGATTCGGTATCAACAGGAGAACCCTGTCCGATTCAGCCTACGATGTAGTGCAGGCCGGTTTCACTACTGCTAACCCTGCAGGTACCAGCCTTGGAGAGAACTATCTCCTTTCTTCCTTCGGAAGGTTGAACTATGATTTCAAGAAGAAATATTTCCTCAGTGGCAACGTACGCCAGGATGAATACTCCGCATTGGGTGTAAAGAAGGGCGTGTTCTGGGGAGCTTCCGCCGGATGGGAAATAACCAAAGAAGCCTTCTGGGGATCGATAGGCCTGGATAAGATCTTCAGCAGTTTCAAACTGAGAGGAAGCTATGGTAAGGTGGGTAATGTTGCCGGCATTGGTAACTTCGCCACTTTCTCCACTTATGGATCCGGGTTGTACAACGGTATTGCTACACTCGGTTTCAATGTCGTAGGTAATGATAAGATCACCTGGGAGACCAGCAAGAAAACGGATGTCGGCTTTAGCGTTGGCGTTCTCAATGATCGCATCACTGCCGACTTTGCCTGGTATAAGAATAATATCGACAATCTTCTGCTCAATGTACCGCAGGCTCCTTCTGCAGGCGTGCCGGGCAATTTCGTTTTTCAGAATGTCGGTACCATGTTCAACAGGGGTGTGGAAGTATCGATCAATGCTACACCTGTCGTGAAAAAGAATTTCTCCTGGAGCAGTTCTTTCAATTTCGCGTATAACAAGAACAAGGTTACCGCCCTGGCCAATGGCCTCACGGAGATCGTCACTGCCACCAGTAGCCTCGAGACGGTTAACAAGACCGTTGTCGGGAAATCGATCGGCTTCCTTTGGGTGATCCCAACTGGCGGCGTTGATCCTGCTACCGGAAAAAGGATTTTCTACAACGCAGCCGGCCAGCCCATCTATTATCAGTTTGGTTCACCGCTTCCTCCTGGCCAGTTTACTTACATGACAGCAAACGGTGCGAGGTACGAGAAAACAAACGCCGATGGCTCCAAATCACCTTTGTCGATCAACCAGGCGGATGATGGCCGGTTGTACAGGAATACACAGCCAAAATATATTGGCGGATGGGACAATACTATCCGGTTCAAAGATTTCGATGTCAATTTCCTTTTCACTTACCAATTCGGATTCTCGATCTACTATGGTTCTTATGCGGGTCTCCGCGATCAGCGCTTCTGGAACAACAGCACGGATGTGTTGGGGTATTGGAAAAAACCTGGTGACATCACCGATATGCCCAAGCCCATTTATGGCGATAACGTCTCCAATGGATCGGCCATGCCAATGGATGTAGCTGTATTCAAAGGCGACTTCGTTAAACTGAGAACGGTCCAGATTGGGTACTCGCTTCCAAAATCATTAGTAAGCAAGGCGAAGATCACCAGTGCAAGGGTCTATGTGAGCGGTCAGAATCTCGGTATCATTTCGGACTATCCAGGTCCCGATCCTGAAGTCTCTGCAAATGGAAACACGGCTACTTCTGCCGGTGTGGACAGGAATACGCTGGCGAATGGCCGCACCATCACCATTGGGTTGAATATCGGTTTCTAGTATTTGAAATTTTAAAAGAATAACAATGATAAAGAATAAAATAAAATATTTGATAACGGTGAGCCTGGGCCTTGTGCTGCTCACCTCCTGCCACAGGGAGTTGTTGGATCCGGCGCCGCAAACATCCGTCTCCGATGCTACGGCATTTGATCAGCCTTACCGTATCGCCAATCAGGTGCTGTCTCTTTATTCCTCGTTTAAGAATGGCAACTTTTACGGCGGCCGCTATATTGTGTATGGTGATATCCGGGGCGAGGATTTCCTGTTGGAAGATGGCAATCTCGTGACCAATGCGGATGTCTGGAACCTCAACCCGACCAATACTGCCAATGCGATAGTCGGTCTTTGGAACCAGGTCTATTCGTTGATCAACAACTGCAATGTATTCATCGATGGGATGAATGAAAAAGGAACGCTGGTAGTCGGAACCACTATAGGTAATACTTACATCGCCGAGGCAAGACTGCTTCGTGCGATTGGCTACTACAGTCTTCTGCAATACTATGCGAGACCCTATGCCGACGGCAATGGAGCCAAATTGGGCTTACCCCTGCGCCTGATAGGTATAAAAGGAGCCGGAGCCTCCGACCTTGCGCGTAGTTCAGTTGCCGAGGTGTACACACAGATATTGGCCGACCTGGACTTTGCAGAAACCAACCTGCCTTTGACCAATGGTTCAAATTATAATAATACGACACGCGCGCACCGCAATACGGCGATCGCATTTAAGACCCGCGTATATCTCAGCATGCAAAACTATCCGAAGGTGATAGCCGAGGCCAATAAGATCGTTCCGGCAGCCGGACCATTTACCGCAACAAGCGGTGTGCCGCATGTCTTACAGGCCGATTACACGAGTGTGTTCAAAACACCTTACACATCGTTGGAATCCATTTTCTCCGTGCCATTCAGCAGTAGCAACGGAGATATCCCGGGTACTCAGAATGCATTGCAGGGATACTACTATGCCGCTGCAACGGGAGTCGGTTCCATCTTTTCGTTGAATTTTGCCGGTATCATCGGCAATACAGGCTGGACCGCTACGGACAAGAGAAGGTCATTCATCTATACCAATCCACCCGGAACCAAAAAATTCCTTACCAAATACCCCGCGGCGTCACCGGCAGACTTTTCGCCTGTGATCAGATGGGCCGAAGTACTGCTGAACCTTGCAGAGGCTAAGGCGAGAACTACCGCGGGCGTGGATGCGCAGGCGCTTGCCCTGGTGAATGCCGTACGCCAACGCTCCGATGCTACCACCACCCTCGCACCGGCAACAAACGGCGATCTCATCGATGCCATCATGACCGAAAGGAGGATCGAGTTTTTGGGTGAAGGATTGCGGAATAATGATCTGATGCGTTTGCTTCAAACCATTCCCTCCAAGAGCACGGCTGGCGCAAAGGCGCCGGGAGATGACGGATATACCTGGCCCGCCTCCTCAACCGAAAAGTCGCTTAATAAACTTTGGGTAGATAATTAACCAGCTCAACCCCAGTTAATAAAAAAGACCTGTAATTCATGATTACAGGTCTTTTTTATTAATTTCAAAACCAAACTTACCCGCTACTCTATGTCCAGGATCGCCCTTCTGATAATACTAAGCCTTTCCCTAAAGAACTCCTTTGCCCAGAATCCATTCATGAAGGATGTCAACGGCCGGCCTTTTTTTCTCCGGGTAAATTATGTTCCAGACGGAAGCCCTTACCTCTATGACGATTACAATCTCGCGGAGATCACGTTGGCTACCGGCAAGGTATATCCCAATATCCCGACGAAGATCAACCTCATCGAAAAAGAGGTGACCTACATGGATGAAAAAGGGGCGGAGTTCATAGCCACCGTTCCGATAACCCGAATCATGTTCTATAGTTTTATGCGGGACGGCAATCCCCATGAAGCCGTCGTTCTTCAGGGATTTTCTTCGGAAATCAATGCCCCTTCGGCTTCCATCTATCAGGTCTTGCAAGGTGGGAAGGCCTTTCTCCTGAAAGAACTCGTCGTAACATTTACCGACAATAAAAAATACGGAGAGGCGACCATCACAAGAACTTTCAAAAAAAAGGAGATATATGAAGTGCTCATGCCGGGTTCCAGGACTCCCGTAAAATTTGACAGGAATAAGGAGGCGGTCGCAGCATTATTTGATTCGAGTCAGGCGATCATGGCCGACTATATCGATAAACAGAAGCTGAAATGCAGATCGGACGCCGACCTCATCCAGATATTCAAATACTACAACTCGCTCCCCGATGGAGCAACCAACAATGCCAAGTTTCCGTTGGGAATAGGTCAGCTTCGAAAGTCCGAAAGCCAGAGTTTGTCATATTCGTGTAAATTGGCATTTGCCGGTGGCCTCCCGCTCCTCCTGTGGTCCCACCGTATTTGCCGTTTATCACTAAAAACAAATACTTTCGTACTTTGCGCAGCAAAACTTGACGATCGCATGTCATTAAAAGGCTAGGCTTCATGCTTATAGGTAAGGCAGAATCCGATTTCACCATTTTTTAAACCAAGGCCTTGTAATTATGGCCTTCGAACCAGAGCATTAATTACTTTTTTCTATACCAAAAACTCAAATGCACATGAGAAAACTGTTACTCGCCCTAACGGCGGTCCTACTATTTACAGGGTCGTTGTTAGCACAGAAAACTATTTCGGGAAAGGTTACTGATGAAAAAGGAAATCCCATTTCCAATGCGTCTATCACCGTCAAGGGTACCAACTCCGGTACCGTTTCCAAAGAAGACGGCTCTTTCACTCTCACTCTACCAGAATCCGCACGGCAGATAGAAATATCCGGCATAGGCTATGGTTCGCTGACATTGGATGTCGGTCAGTCAAGAACGTTCTATTCCGCCGCCTTGCCCATTGTATCCAGGGATATCGATGAGGTGATCGTAACGGGCTACACAAGCATCAAGAAGAGTAAGTATGCCGGTGCCGCCACGGTGGTCACCAAGGACAAGATCAACTTCATTCCAAATGCCTCCTTCGACCAGATATTACAAGGTCGCGCTCCGGGTCTGCTGGTAACAGTAGGTTCCGGTCAACCCGGTGCTGCTGCAAGGGTTCAATTACGCGGGCAGAGTTCCATCTCGGGTGGCAACAGCCCGCTATATATCCTGGATGGTATGCCGATCGAGGATGCAACTTTTCAATCTCTAAACCCTAATGATTTTGAAGATGTACAGGTATTACGCGATGCTGTTGCTACCGCACAATATGGTAACCGCGGTTCGGGTGGTGTGATCGTCATTACCAGCAAAAGAGGAAAAAGCGGAAAGCCACAACTTTCCTATACTACACAGTACGGTATCACAGAGGCAGGCGCGCAGAAATTTGAGATGATGAATACGCAGGAGCTGCTTGCCTTCCAGGAACAACTGGTTCCAATGATAGGTTCCGGCGCCGGATTACCAGGC
>DATHKS010000503.1:0-6651 GCA_035488975.1 Chitinophagaceae bacterium
CGCGGCACAGCGCCTTTCCTTCAAAGGATTCGGCGAAACACAGCCCGTCGCGGAGAATAAAACGGAGGTAGGCCGTGCAAAAAACAGGAGAACAGAACTGAAAGTGGTGGGGCAATAACCAGAGTGCTTCCCGGCTCAACGCTTATTTTAGCGGCGACCGCGCGATGACCACCGATCTCCTATACCAGATTGCCCTAACCCTCATTCCAACCATCGGCCCGGTCCAGGCGAAGAGCCTGATCGATCGTTTTGGCGATGCGAGGAGTATCTTCAGCGCGCGTCACAGCCTGCTTCGAAGCCTGGAGGGCATTGGAGAAATAAGGGCCGGCTCCATCAAATCATTCACGGGCTTCCATCTTGCCGAGATGGAGATGAAATTCCTCGAGACATACAATATCACACCACTCTTCCTCACCGATCCCCGCTACCCGCAACGCCTGCTGAATTGTGTCGACTCTCCCACCCTGCTTTATTTTAAAGGAGATGCGGACCTGAACTGGTCTAAAATAGTCGCCATCGTCGGCACGCGTAAGAATACCACATACGGAAAACAACAAACGGAAAAATTGGTTGCCGCCCTCGCCACTCACGGGGTGATGATCATCAGCGGACTCGCCTATGGCATCGATGCCCTGGCCCATAAGGCGGCACTTGCCAATAAACTTCCCACCGTTGGAGTAATGGCTCATGGTCTTGATCAGGTCTATCCCTCCCAACATACATTGCTTGCAAAGGAAATGATCGCGGGAAATGGCGGCCTTCTCACGGAATTCAGGCGTGGCACCAATCCCGACCGGTATAATTTCCCCAGTCGCAACCGCATCGTAGCGGGCATGTGCGATGCAACGATTGTGATAGAAACAGGTGTCAGGGGCGGTAGCATGATCACCGCCGAACTGGCGAATGGCTATAACAGGGATGTGTTCGCTTTTCCCGGAAAAGTGACGGACCTGAAGAGCGCCGGTTGCAATCATCTCATCCGGAATAATAAGGCCGTGCTCATCTCTGACGCGCAGGAGTTATTGGAGTTGATGAATTGGACAGGTCAGAAAAAGATGAGGCCGAGGGTGCAGACCCAATTATTCGTGGACCTGAGCCGGGAAGAAAGAGCTATTGTTGCAATGCTGGAGGGAAAGGATGCCATGCATATCGACGAGATCAATCAGCGTAGTGGATTAAGTTGCAGCACCGTAGCCGCCGCCATACTGAATATGGAATTGCAGGGCATCTTATTTTGCCGTCCCGGTAAGCTTTATTCCCTGCTTTGACGTTTTGATGCTATCCGTTTAATGTTTTATTCCGAAATTTGAAGTTTAGCCTTAAATACATGACCGCGTACCGGACAGCTGCTTACCTCTTTCTTGCAATATTCCTTTTTTCCGCCGGAAGAGGTCTTTCGCAATGCACCGTGCTCGGCCAAAATCCAAATACCGCCTTTCCCGTCTGCGGCACCACCGTTTTCGAACAGACCAATGTTCCTATCTGCGGCGACATGACCCTTGCTGTTCCTGGTTGCTCAGGCGCCGGCGGAGCCTATGCCGACAAAAACCCATTCTGGTATAGATTCACCTGCTTCCAGGCAGGTTCTCTTGGCTTCGTCATTACCCCGAAGGATATTACAGATGATTATGACTGGCAGTTGTACGATATAACCAGTATCGATCCGCTCCTGATCTATACCACTCCTTCAACGATCGTTACCGGCAATTGGTCCGGCTCCTCTGGTACCACGGGTGCATCGGGTTCGGGTGTCGACTTCATTCAATGTGCTTCGCCAGCCGACGGCCATGCGCCTACGTTCGCCGCCATGCCCGAATTGATCGTAGGACATACCTATATTTTACTGGTGAGCCACTTTACCGATTCGCAAAGCGGCTATTCCCTTTCCTTCGGCGGCGGTACTGCAGTGATAACCGATCCTAAGGAGCCACACCTGCAAACGGTGACGCCGGACTGCGATGGCAAGAAACTCACTTTGAAGTTGAATAAGAAAATGAAGTGCGGAAGTCTTAGCACAACCGGATCGGAGTTCAGTATATCACCCGCGGTTTGTACCGTTGTCTCCGCCGTTGCTACAAACTGCTCAACCGGCTTCGATTTCGATGAGGTCGTCATCACTCTTTCCACACCGGTCCCTTCCGGCGACTACGAATTAGTTATAAAAAATGGGAGCGATGCAAACACACTGCTTGACAATTGCGATCGCACTGTTCCGGAGACCGAGCACCTGCCATTCAAATACTCTGTCCCGCAACCCACACCCATCGACAGCATCGAAAGGATCGGCTGCGCACCGGACTTGTTGAAACTTCATTTCTCCAAGAAGATCGCCTGTGGCTCCATTGCGGCAGATGGCAGCGACTTCACCATTACGGGTCCCACGCCGGTGACCGTCGCAACCGCCTTTACGGATTGCACAACGGGTTTCAATGACGTGATCACGGTGAGGCTCTCCGCACCGATCTATACCGCCGGCAATTATGTGCTTTCTGTCAGGCCCGGAACGGATGGCAATACCGTTATCGATCAATGCGGTCTCCAGACACCACCACAAACGGTTCCCTTTACAACAGTCGATACCGTGTCGGCAAGATTCACCTATACCAATGCGCTGGGTTGTCGCAACGATACGCTCACCTTCGCCCATGATGGCGCCAATGGGGTCAACTCGTGGAACTGGCTGTTCAATAATAACGGCAGCGCCACTACGCCATCTCATACGATTGTCTTCCCCGGATCCAGTTCGAATACCATTCAGTTGATAGTATCGAATGGAACATGTTCGGATACGGCCAACAATACCGTGATCCTGGACAATGAAGTAAAAGCAAGCTTCGACATGCCGTCCGTGATCTGCCCCGAGGATCCACTGATAGTAACAAATACTACAACAGGCCTCGTCGATGTCTGGAAATGGAACTTCGATGTTATTGCATCCAGCAATAGCAAGGATCCGCAACCTGTTTTTTTCCCCAATACGAACATAGAATCGGCCTATACCATAAAACTCCTCGCTACCAATACTGCACTCGGCTGCACGGACAGCGTTAAGCATAGATTAAAGGTGCTCAACAATTGTTATATCGCCGTTCCTACCGCATTCACGCCAAACAACGATGGCAGGAACGATTATCTCTATCCTAACAATGCCATCAAGGCCGAAAACCTGGAATTCACGGTGTACAACCGGTGGGGACAGGTGGTCTTCCATTCCCGCGACTGGACACAAAAATGGGATGGCACGATCGGCGGCATACCGCAGGCCAGCGGCGTATATGTCTGGATGCTGGAATACACGCATCGCGACACGAAGCAGAGAGTGTTCCAGAAGGGCACTACCACACTTATACGTTAATACAATTAGCCAATTTGATAATTTAGCAATGTGCCGATGAGTCGTGCTAGCTATAGTTCAATACAGGAACCACTAAGCCACGAAAGCACGAAGGAATACAAAAGCCTCGTATAACACGCCCCATTATCAAATTACCATATTGCCATATTATCAAATTGCCTTCTTGTATTCCTTCGTGCCTCTTTGTGTTCTTTGTGCCTTCGTGGTTCCTTCAAAATTGATTTGGGGCGTATTTTATGCTTACGCTATCTTTGCACATGGCAACAAGAAATTCTTCCCGTTCCGCCGGAATTACCCGGCAGACATCCAAACAAATCTCACAGAAATTTTTCGGCGAAGGTCTCACATTCGATGATGTATTGCTGATGCCCGGCTACAGCCAGGTGCTTCCGCGCGACGCAAATATCCAGACACGCCTCACAAAAGATATAACACTCAATGTTCCATTGCTCTCCGCGGCCATGGATACCGTTACGGAGGCCTCTCTCGCCATGGCCCTGGCGCGCGAGGGCGGTCTCGGCATACTCCACAAGAACATGACTATCGAGAAACAGGCGGAAGAAGTGCGAAAGGTTAAGCGGAGTGAAAGCGGCCTCATCCTGGATCCTATTACTTTATTGGAAAATGCATTGATCGGCGACGCTTTGAAGCTGATGCGCGAAAATAAAATAGGGGGCATTCCCATCGTAGATAAGAATGGCAAGCTTACGGGCATTCTCACCAATAGGGACCTGCGTTTCGAGACCGACAAGAAGAAAAAGATCAGCGAGGTCATGACGAGTCAGAATCTCATCACTGCGCCCGAAGGAACGGATCTTAAGAAGGCAGAAAAGATCCTCCGCCAATATAAGATCGAAAAATTGCCGGTGGTCAACAAGAGCGGGAAACTCATCGGCCTCATCACCTATCGCGATATACTTCAGCTTTATAGTTTCCCCAATGCACTCAAGGATGCGTTTGGAAGGCTTCGCATCGGTGCAGGTGTCGGCATTACAAAAGATCTGCTTGACAGGGTATCGGCGCTTCAAGCCAATGGCGTGGATGTGATTGCATTGGATAGTGCGCATGGACATAGCAAGGGCGTCATTGCAGCCCTGAAGGAGGTGAAGAAGAATTTCCGCGAGATGAATGTCATAGCCGGTAATGTTGGAACGGCTGCAGGCGCCAAGGCTCTTGCCGAGGCGGGAGCCGATGCAGTGAAGGTCGGCATAGGACCGGGCTCCATTTGCACCACACGTATCGTTGCCGGAGCCGGAGTCCCGCAGCTGACTGCGATCATGGAAGCATATAGTGTATTGAAGGAAAAAAATATTCCACTCATTGCCGATGGCGGCATCCGCTATACGGGTGATATGGTAAAGGCCCTCGCCGCCGGCGCCAGTTGTGTGATGATGGGGAGCATCTTTGCGGGCACCGAGGAAAGTCCCGGTGAAACCATCATCTACGAAGGAAGGAAATTCAAGGAATACCGCGGCATGGGCTCGTTGGGCGCCATGGCCACGGGCAGCAGCGACCGTTACTTCCAGGATCCCGAAGAAGATGTAAAGAAATTCGTTCCCGAAGGGATCGAAGGCCGCGTTGCCTACAAAGGAACATTGAAGGAAATAGTGTATCAATATGTCGGTGGACTAAGAGCAGGCATGGGATATTGCGGAGCGGGCACCATCGAGGAATTGAAGAATGCAACTTTCGTAAAGATCACCAATGCCGGCATGAGAGAAAGTCATGCACACGATATCGAGATCACGAAGGAAGCTCCCAATTACAGTCGCCGATAAAAGACCCAGTTTATAAAATGCAACGAATAGCATTGGACATGGACGGCGTGATGGCGGATGTCTATCACCAGTTGTTCCAGATGGACGAAGAGGATTTCGGAAGAAGGAGAAGCATGGATGAGGTAGCGGGCAAACCGGAGAATGAAACATTTCCCAGGATCCGCGAATATATTCACCGGGATGGTTTTTTCCGTAACATGCCCGTCATAGCCGGCAGCCAGCAAGTGGTTGCGGATCTCAACCGGAAATACGATCTGTATATCGTTTCGGCAGCCATGGAATTTCCCAAAAGCCTCACTGAAAAACAATCGTGGCTAAATGAACATTTCCCTTTCATCGTGTGGCAGCAGATAGTTTTCTGCGGATCAAAACAGGTGATCAGCGCCGATATCATGATCGACGATCATTTCAAGAACCTGGATTTCTTCAAGGGAGAGACCAGCGTGCTCTACACGCAACCTCATAACGTGCAGGCGCCGGATGGACGCCATAAGCGCGTCAACAACTGGGCAGATATTGCGAGATTGCTGTTGTAACGTCAACGTCAATCGTGAGTCGTCAATCGTGAATACCACACTCCGCTATAGGAATATTCGAATCGATTAGTTACGCCGTTGTTGGTGTTTTGAAATAGGGATTGCCTGATTTACGAATCCACACCAACAACTCTGATCTGATAAGAGTCCAATATGGGAGTATAACCTCGCTACTATTCGGTTGTCGGTGTAGATAACTTAAGGGAAGAGTTTTAGTTTTGAACACCAACAACGGCGTAGCCGAATAACGTGAATCGTGAGTCGTCAATCGTGAATACAACACCCTGTAACGAGAATATTCGAATCGAGCAAGGTCCTGTTCTAATCGATTCGAATATGCCTATAGCGGAGTGTGGTATTCACGATTGACGACTCACGATTCACGTTTGTTGCCAGAAAGCCCAAGTTTTTGGTAATAAAAGGAACCGGTCAGCAATATTATCCCGATCACGATATAGGAGATGATCTTCTGCACCGTAGAGAAATTACTGCTGTCGATAAAAAGCAATTTCACCAATGTTATCGCGACCAGGAATACGGACGCCAGTCTCGCCCACGATAGTTTGCCGATCACTCCCCAGGCAAAGAGAATAACGGCTACGGCTATCCACAGCAATGTGACGATAACTCCATCCCATTCAAAGGCAATAAATAATAACAACAGGAGCAGGGACTGCAGGATCAGTTTTACATGCAGGTCCCTTTCAGAGGGGAACAACACCCGGGTCAACGCCGAAAGAACACTTACCACCAGGAAAATGAAACCCGTTACACCGGCCAGGCTCGCCTCTTCCACTACGCCATTCTGAAACACGAGAAGGCATGCAACATATAACGCTGTATTATTAAGCAATATCTGCCAGACCTCCCCGCCGGTGAAGTGCTGTTTCCTGCGAATGGGAAAGGCGAAGGATGTTGCGAGGAACAACAGGAAGTAGGAAATGATGAACAACGAGGCAATGAAACGGTCGGAGCTGGAATA
>DATHKS010000504.1:0-3042 GCA_035488975.1 Chitinophagaceae bacterium
CAATAATCTTTTTGATAAGAATGAGGTGGAGAAGGAACGCGGTGTAGTGCTGGAGGAGTCGAGATTGAGCAAGGGCGCCCAGGAGAGAATGAGCCGGCTTTATTTCCCCAAACTCTTCAATGGTTCAAAATATGCCGACAGGCTTCCCATTGGGAAAGACCAGACGTTGAGAACATTCAAGCCTGAAACACTCACGAGTTTTTATAAGAACTGGTATCGCCCCAACCTGATTGCCGTAATGGTAGTAGGAGATATCGATCCAGCCGAGGCCGAGAAGAAGATCATTGCGCATTTCGGGAAATTCAAGAATCCCGTGAATGCTACTCCCCGCCCGGCTATCATTCCTATTAAACCCCGGACGCAACCTGAAGCCATGGTGCTGACGGATGAAGAAGCAACGAATACATTCATCCAGATCTTCAACTTTGTGAAGCCTTCCGACAAAATGAAGACATGGGGGGACTACCGGAAGAATATCATCGAAGGATTAGTAAGCAGCCTGATCAATCAACGGTTGTCGGAATTAACGCAGAAAGAAAACCCACCGTTCCTCTTTGCCAATACCGGTTATGGGCAATTCCTTCGTGGCTATAGCTCATTCAACTCATTTGCCGTACTTGGCCAGGGAACAGCGGAAGAGGCGATCGACGCCTTGATGGAAGAGACTCATCGCGCCAGGCAATTCGGTTTCCTGCAAAGCGAACTCGATCGCGCGAAGGCAAGCCTGCTCAATGGAACAGAAAAGGCATTGAAAGAAAAGGATAAGTCTGAGTCGGGCGGCATCGTTTCTCAATATGTAAACAACTTCCTCAACGGCACGCCTATCCCCGGTATTCAGCACCGCTTTAATTTCATCAAGCAGGCGTTGCCTGCTATCACGCTCCAGGAGATCAACGACGTGGCCCGGAAGATGCCATCCACCAATAATGCATTTACCCTACTGGAAGCTCCGGCGCCAATGAAGGATAAATTGCCAAGTAATGCGAGCTTGTTGAAGACACTCGTAGCGGCCAACAACAAACCGGTCAAGGCTTACGAGGAGAAATTGGTCTCGGCTGCCCTGCTGGATAAGGATCCTGTGGCCGGAAAGGTCACCGGTGAGAAGAAGAATGAAAAGCTGGGAACCACCGATTTCACACTTAGCAATGGAGTTACCATCAGTATAAAGCCTACTACACTCAAGAACGACGAGATCGTTATGGATGCATGGCGCGTAGGAGGCTATCATAAATATCCGCTGGCAGATAAAGAGAATGCCTCGAACGCAACCACCATCGTTCAACAAATGGGCGTGAAGGATATGTCACCTACCGATCTCGAGAAATTCATGGCGGGAAAGACATTCTCCGTCAATCCATATATGAACGCGGACGATGAAGGCATCGAAGGGAAGAGCAGCGTGAAGGACTTCGAGAACTTCCTTCAATTGGTGAACCTGTATTTCACTCAGCCAAGGAAAGACGAGAGTCTGTTCCGGTCATTTGTAAGCAAACAAAAGGGCGCATTGGAATATGTCAACAAGGATCCACAGAATTCTTATGACGATACCGTGCAGAAGATCGCCTATGAAAACAATCCGTGGATCGATGGAATTCCAAAACCCGCCGACTACGATAAGATCAATCTCGACAGGGCGCTGGCCATTTACAACGAGGTGTATGGCAATGCACAGGGAATGCATTTCAGTTTCGTCGGCAACATCGATCCTGCAACGGCAAAGCCGATGCTGGAGAAATATCTCGGCTCGTTGCCCAGTGCAGCAAAAGAAAATAACTATAAGGATGTCGGCGTCCGCCTGAAGAAGGGGATAACGGATATCAGGATAAAAAGAGGGAAGGAATCGCAGGCAATGATAAACCTCTTCTTCGAGGGCGAGACGCAATATAGCAGGGACAACCGCCTTCAACTCGCGGCCTTGCTGGAAGTACTTAATATTAAGATCATCGAGAAGCTGCGCGAGGACATGAGCGGCATGTATGGTGGTGGTATGGGTGGATCAATTGTGAAGCGTCCGTTCGAGCATTTCACTGTTCGCGCTACCATCCCATGTGGTCCTGAAAACGTCGATAAGCTGACCGACGCCCTCGTTACCATCATCAAAGATGCACAGGAAAAAGGCATCGAGCAGAAAGACCTTGACAAAGTGAAGGAAACATGGAGGAAGCAATACCATGTCAATCTGCAGAACAATGACTATTGGTTGACCAATCTCTCTAATGCCTTCATCAATGGTGATGATCCGGAGAATGTACTGGACTATGAACAGAAGATCGATTCCATAACCATACAGGATGTACAGAATGCCGCGAAGAAATTCCTGACACTGAACAACATGGTCAAGTCGGTGATGTATCCCGAGAGCTCCCCTGTAAAGGAAGAAGTGAAGAACGTCAAAGGGTTTTGAGGGACAACGTGAATCGTGAGTCGTCAATCACAAACGTGAATCGTGAAACGTCAATCACAAACGTTAATCGTGAAACGTCAATCGTGAATACACTCCGCTATAAGAATATTCGAATCGATCAGGACATGATCTTAATCGATTCGAATATTCTCATTATAGAGTGTTGTATTCACGATTGACGTTTCACGATTCACGTTCTTCACGATTGACGACTCACGTTTCACGTTATTCCCTCCCATCCAGCAAATTTCCCAACCCACCCAAAATACTCCCCTCCTCCTTCCTCTTATACGTTGCATAGGCGAGTATGCGACCGGCCAGGCGGCTGATAGGTAACGATTGTATCCATACCTTGCCCGGTCCCTGAAGCCTTGCGAAGAAGAGGCCTTCTCCGCCGAAGAGGACGTTCTTCACTCCCTTCACGAATTCTATGTCGAAATCGACTGTGGGCACATAGGCAACGACACAACCCGTATCGACCTTCAACACTTCACCCGCCTGCAGTGTCTTCTCTATCACATAACCGCCGGCATGAAGAAATGCAAGTCCATCACCTTCCAGTTTTTCCATGATGAACCCCTCCCCTCCAAAAATTCCGGTACCGAGCCGGCGCTGAAAATAAATGCCTACACTCACAC
>DATHKS010000505.1:0-4008 GCA_035488975.1 Chitinophagaceae bacterium
CCGGGAAGATTGCGGGGGTACAGGTCTCGGGTTCCTCCGCGGCCAGTCTCGGGGGTACACAGAAGATACAGATAAGAGGTGTCAACTCGGTAACCGGTGACGGTGAGCCGCTCATCGTTGTCGACAACACACCCATATCCAATAGCAACTATGCAAGCAAGGGCGGCCGTGATTTCGGCAACCTTGCGCAGGACATCAACCCGGAGGACATCGAATCGGTGAGTGTATTGAAAGGCCCCGCGGCATCCGCTCTATATGGATTGCGTGGTCAGTTTGGTGTGATCCTCATTACGACGAAGAAGGGTAGTAAGAACGCGAAGAAGGCGCAGGTCAATTTCAGTTCTGCTTACTCACTGGAGAAGGCAGGCAATTTCATGCCGTTGCAGGATATCTACGGCGCGGGATCGAGCCTCAACTTTGCCACCATCGAGATAAATGGTGTGGATACGAAATATGTGGACGGAAGCTGGGATGAAAGCTGGGGACCCAAGATGGATGGTACACCGGTAAGACAGCAATACAGTTTCTACCCTGCCGATCCCGATTTCGGAAAGGAAACGCCATTCGTTCCTCACCCAAATAATATCAAGGAGTATTTTGTTGACGGGCATACATTCAATAATAATATTTCTTTCGCCGGCGGAGGCACCAATTCCTCCTTCCGTTTATCGTTCAACAACACGGATGCAAAGGGTATCGAGCCGAATACTTACTTAAAAAGAAATAATCTCAATTTCAGCGGGTCGTTGAATATCATGGACAACCTGGTGGTCTCTGCGGCATTGAACTACGCCAACAATAAGGGTCAGCGCCCTTCGCAAGGGTACCAGGCGCTTGGTTCGCGCAATATGTATCAATGGTTCGAGAGGAATCTAGATATGCAGAAGATGAAACAATACAAGTACAGTGATGGTACTTTCTATCACTGGAACCTAAACGATCCGAATGACCAGGGCATCTACGAGGACATGACACCTATCGACTGGAACAATCCTTATTTCGATGCCTATGAGAATCCATCGCATGATTCGCGTGACCGTTTCTTCGGAAATGTAGGTCTTACCTACACTATTATTCCCGGCCTGCAGGTAAGCGGCTTTGTACGGCAGGATGGATTCACACAGAACCTCGATGGCAGAAATGCCGAGGGAGGAAGGGGCACGCCATCGTTCTGGATCGGCAAGTATCAATCGAAAGAAATGAACTATGAATTCCTTTCACAATACAATAAGGACTTCGGCGATATCTCACTCAATGCGGTGATCGGGGGAAATATTCTCAGGCAGCGTTATACTTACCTGCGCGAGGAGACCATGGGTGGGTTGGTAACACCCGGCTTCTATAATATCTCCAACTCACTCGAGAGACCTGCGGTAACAAATTATCTCCGGAAGAAAGAGGTGCGCAGCGCCTATGCCTCGGCCACGTTAGGTTATAAGAATACTTATTTCCTGGATGCGAGCCTCAGGAATGATATCTCCTCGGCTCTCCCTGATAATAATAATTCTTACCTCTACCCTTCCGTCTCAGCCAGCATGGTATTCAGCGAACTCCTGAAGTCGAAGGCGCTTAGCTATGGAAAGCTCCGGTTGAGTTTCGCGCAGGCGGGTTCCGACATCGATGTGTACCAGACGAAAAATTCATTCGCACTGGGTGATCCATACAATAGCAATTTCCCGATGTATGTACCCGATAAATTGAACAATCCGGATCTCAAACCTTCATTGGGTACAGCCTATGAAGCAGGACTCGATCTTCGCTTCTTTACCGACAGGCTGACATTGAGCGCCACGTACTACAAACAGAATAATAAGGATGCGGTGTTGCCGTTGGATGTACCGGGCCAGAGTGGCTACACAAGCTACGTGATCAATGCCGGTAATATCGAGAACCATGGCATAGAGGTGAGCATAGGTGGCAGTCCCGTGAGATCGAAGACTTTCTCCTGGAACAGCTCCTTCAACATAAGCCGCAATCAAAGTAAGATAACGAAGCTCTATCCCGGTCTTAATTCATTGCAACTCGACTATAACCGCTATGCGAGTGTGGACATGTTCCTGCTTGCAAACGTTGGCGAGGCATTCGGGTCGCTGGTGGGTAACGGATACCAGCGGGATGCAAAGACAGGAGAGATCCTGCTCGATGCAAGCAATCTCCCATTGTGGGAAACGGGTCACAACTTCGGTTCTGTACTCCCCGACTATACGGGTGGCTGGTCGAACACATTTACGTTTGGGAACTTCGATCTTTCGGCAGCTATCGATTTCCAAAGCGGCGGACAGTTCTTTAGCTGGACCAAGATGCTTGCCGTTAAGAGCGGACAGGCGGAAGAAACGGCCGCGTTCAACGACAAAGGCAAGAACATTCGTGACCCCCTGCCAGACGGCGGTGGCATAAAGATAACCGGCATCTCGAAGGCAACCGGCCAGGAAGTAACAGCTTATGTGAATGCCAGGACCTACTACCGTAATACGATCGGGAGTAAGGTGTACGAAGAATGGTTGTTCGATGCATCTTACATAAAGATGCGCGAGATACGTCTCGGGTATACGTTTACCAAAGAAAACTTTGCAAAGCTTCCGTTCAAGAACCTGAACGTGGCCTTCATTACAAGAAATCCTTTCATGGTCTGGCAAAAGGCTCCACAGGGAATCAATCCTGCAGAACTGGCCACCGGTGCATCGAGTCTCAACTGGCTCGAGACCGGCCAATTGGCAACTGCAAGATCGTATGGTGTTAACCTGAGTATTTCTTTTTAAAAACTATCATCATGAAAAAATTATTTTCTATACTGATCGTTGCGGCGGGATTGAGCCTTGTCACTGGATGTAAAAAATTCAACGAGGAAATGAATACCGACCCCAATGTTCCAACCAGTGCTTCCAATGCACAATTGCTCACGTACGCGATCAACCAGCTACCGGGTATCATCGAGGCTCCGACGGGTATGCTGTATACACAGCAATGGGCGGAGAAGCCCTATACCGATGCCTCGAGGTATATCGCCGTTAATTTCGATTTCTATACTATCTATTCCGGCGCATTGCAGAATCTCCAGACAATCATTGCCACGAAAGAATTCAACGTGAATGAGGGTTCGAAGGGGAATCAACTGGCGGTTTCCAGGATCCTTCGTGCGTATTTTTTCTGGCATATGACTGACCGCTGGGGAGATATCCCCTATTCTGAAGCGTTGAAGGGAAAAGACAACTTCACACCGAAATACGATAAGCAGCAGGATGTGTACACCGACCTCATGAAGGAATTGAAGGAGGCGGCTGCGCAAATAGACAATGGGAATAGTGTTGGCGGCGACATCCTTTACAATGGCGATATGGATAGCTGGAAAAAATTCGCTAATTCCATGCGTTTACTCATGGCATTGCGTTTATCAAAGATCGATCCTGCGAAGGGAAAGACCGAATTCGCGGATGCGGCTGGAGCCGGTGTGATTAGTTCGAATGAAGAGAATGCAGTGTATGTTCACCTGGCGCAGGAAGCCAACGAGAATTATTGGTACTATGTAGTGAATGTCCAGGGCCGCCCCTGGTATTGGGCCAGTAAGACGCTGGTTGATTACATGAAGCCATTGAACGATCCCCGTCTTAAGATCTTTGCAGATCCCACGCCGGTAGGAAGTACCTATAATGGCGTTCCCTATGGCCTGGATGGAAATGCCATTGGCACTATCTCCTCGCAAACGGTTTCCTTCCTCGGCGTGCATGTGCGCACACAGAATGCGCCTACTTATATCATCACCTATGCGCAGGTATTGCTGGCGCTGGCCGAAGGAGCGAAGATCGGCTGGATCCCAGGTGGAGATGCCTATGCGGCGACGCAATACAATGCAGCCATAGAGGCATCGGTGAGACAATGGAACCGGAATACTTTCAAGGCGTACAATGACGACCTCGATCAGCAGGTGGAAAAGATCCAATACGATCCCGAGGATGAGGGAGACATAACAGGTCTCGCGGCCTATCTTGCACAGCCATCGGTTGTCTATAA